>JBLHRT010000255.1:0-4270 GCA_047626255.1 Candidatus Azotimanducaceae bacterium | reverse complement strand
GTATCGATGAGCGCTTCGGCCTGCTCGGGTTGGGTTATATCCGCTTGATGCACGCTGTGCGGTCCATGGGGCAGTGATGCCAGCAGGCTGTCTGCTGCAGTCTGGTTCTGCTGATAGGCAATGGCGATGCGCGCGCCTTGACGGGCGCAGGCGAGGGCTGCTGCCTGGCCGACTCCGCCGGAGGCACCGGTGATAAGGATCACGGGGGGATGGCTCATGGACTAATTCCTATTAGATTAATTCCCAAGGGTTGGTCTCAACCCGTGGGAATGAATGGCTCTAGAGCATGGTCAATGTGAGCAGGGTCGTCAATCATTCACCCCTGCGGCATAGAAATAAAACCTTCCGGCTGGTTTTTTATTCTGCTAGTGTGAATCACCACTCCCTACAAGTCCACGCACATGACTACACCGATAACTACGCCGTCCGCCGCCCTCTATGAAGTACGCCAAGGCGCAGCCTGGATCACGCTGAATAGGCCTGCCAATCGTAATGCCTTGTCGGCAGCGCTAGTGAATGAGTTGTCTGCGCACCTGAATCAGGCAAACCAAGATCCCCTGGTGCGGGCAATCGTGTTGACGGGCAATGGCCCCGCATTCTGCGCTGGCGCCGACCTAAAGAGTCCTCCGGGTCAGTCCATTGATGGTGGCGGCAAGGCAGTTCCCTATCCGGATGTGTTGAAGCAGATACTCGACAGTGACAAGCCTGTTATTGCGGCGATTAATGGCGCGGCTTTCGCTGGTGGATTGGGTCTCGTGGGTGCCGCGGATATCGTGGTTACCGTGGCTAACGTTCAGTTCAGTTTCAGTGAGGTGCGTATCGGTGTCATACCGGCGGTAATCTCCGTGGTTTGCCTGCCAAAGCTGGGTACTCATCATGGCATGAAGTTATTGCTCACCGGGGAGCGCTTTACCGGTACGCAAGCCGTTGCCTATGGTCTTGCCCATCGGGCTGTCTCTGCCGAGCAATTACACGAAGCCGTGCAAGAAGAAGTCGATATGATCTGCCTGGGTGGGCCTAACGCAGTGGTTGAATGTAAAAAGCTGGTGCGCCGAGTATCGCAACTCAACACGGAGCAGGGCTTCGCCGAAACCATGGAATGGAGCGTGCGCATGTTTAAATCTGCCGAAGGCGCTGAGGGTATGGCGGCATTCAGGGAGAAACGTCAACCCAACTGGGTCGAGGCTGACTAGGGATGGCCTTCACCGCAGCATTGGGTAAGCAGCAAGCCAAGAGTCTGCGTGCCAAGGATTTGATTTGTGAGGCGACTATCGAGTTATTGATGACCAATGGATACAGCGATACATCGCTGAATCAAGTGGCGTCAATGGCTGGTTTTTCCAAGGGCGCGTTGCAGCATCACTACCCGTCTAAGGAGGACCTTATTGCTGCGACGCTCAATAAGTTGTTGGCCCGGCCATTCCAGCCGCCGCGAGAGCAGCCCAGCAGTGTTGAGCAAGCGCTACTGATAGCATGGAACAAATATATCAATACACCGGCCTACAGGGCCCTAATGGAAATACTCAACGCCGCCAGAACACAACCGTTGTTACAAGCCAGAGTATCGGATGAGCTTGTGCAGTGGGGGAGGGCCCTCGATGGTCAATCGTTAGCCCAGTACGCGGCTGTCTCTGGCGATGATGAAGACGTCGTGATGCTCTTGAATATGACCCGCAGTTTCCTGCGTGGTCTGTTGATCCAAGAGTGTTATGGTCGTGATGAGACAACGCACCTACGTTACGTGAAAAAGTGGATCGCTTTGATCTCGCCGTTGTTGAGGCTGCGTGAAAATTCTGAATAGCTGCTATAGGAACTCGACACTCGTTTCGCCGCTAGTTTCGATAATGGTTTCGGTGCTCATTCTGAGAAATTCGACTGTTAAAGGATGTAAAAGCCATGACTGAAGTGATTCGTATCGCCAATTGCAGTGGGTTTTATGGCGACAAACTCAGCGCCGCCCGGGAGATGGTCGAAGGGGGTCCTATTGATGTGCTCACCGGCGATTATTTAGCCGAATTAACCATGACGATTTTGTATAACCAGCGACGCAAAAATCCGGATGGTGGATACGTCGGGACTTTCCTTAAGCAAGTGCGGGAGGTGCTAGACAACTGCATAAAAAACAATATTAAAATAGTATCCAATGCTGGTGGCTTGAATCCGGCGGGTATGGCTGAGGCGATATCGCATATTGCCGCTGACCTTGGCCTCATCGTCAACGTGGCGTACATCGACGGTGATGACCTGATGCCGCGCCTGGTGGATCTGCAAGGTAAGGGCGAGGCTCTGATTAATATGGATACCGGCGTTGCGCTGGCGGCTGGCGGTAAACCAGCCGTGACCGCGAATGCCTATCTAGGTGCCTGGGGTATTAAGGCGGCGCTGGATATGGGGGCCGATGTGGTGATCTGCCCACGGGTGACGGACGCAGCGGTGGTGATTGGCCCAGCTGCTTGGAAGTTTAACTGGCAGCGACAAGACTATGATGCTCTGGCGGGTGCTTTGGCAGCAGGTCATATTATTGAATGTGGGGCCCAGGCAACGGGCGGCAATTATTCGTTTTTTCAGGAGGTGCCGAGTTTCCACAATATGGGTTTCCCTATTGCTGAAATTGAGGCAAATGGCCATTTCACTATTACCAAGCATCCGGGTACCGGTGGCTTGGTCTCGGTGGGTACCGTCAAAGCGCAGTTGCTCTACGAGATTAGTAGCCCCGCCTATTTGAATCCTGATGTCATCGCTCACTTTGATACCCTCTTGATTGAGCAGCAAGGTGACGACAGAGTTTATGTATCGGGCTGTCGCGGCAGTAGTCCGCCCCCTACTCACAAGGTGTGTATCAATACGGCTGGCGGTTTCCGCAATGGCATGGAAATATTGTTAACGGGTCTCGATATTGAATTGAAGGCGGACCTGTTTACCGACACGTTGTTTGCGTCGGTGGGCGGTATTGAACAATTCGATGAAGTAACGATTCAACTGATTCGCAGTGACAAGCAAGACCCGCAGTCTAACGAGGAAGCATACGCCCGGCTTCGAATCAATGTGAAGTCGAGGGAAGAAGCCCTAGTTGGGCGGATTTTCACCGCCAAAATCATAGAGCTGGCGCTGGCCAATTTCCCAGGTTTCAGTTCAAGTTCGGCCGGTGGCGGCGGCTCATTCATTACTTACTGGCCTGCATTGGTGGACAGTCAGTATATTGTCGAGACCGTGCATATGGGTGATAAGTCGTTGGACGTGTTGCCCACCAATCAATTGGACCTGATGCCTATCTATTACCAACAATTACCGGTATCAATTCCAGACTATCCTCGGGGCGAGCGCGTTAGCATCCCCTTCGGTCGTCTGTTCGGGACGCGTTCTGGCGACAAGGGCGGTAACGCGAATATCGGTGTCTGGGCAAAGACGCCCCAAGCCTTTGGTTTTTTGTATGATTTTCTCACCGTTGATACCTTCCAGGCTCTGTTGTCTGACACAGCAGACTTTCATATTGATCGTTATGAGTTGCCGAACCTATATGCCTTGAATTTCTATATTCATGGCATATTGGGTGAGGGTGTGTCGTCCTCGGTACGCGTCGACGGTCAGGCAAAAACGATGGGTGAATATTTACGCGCGAAGGTCATCGATGTGCCAGCCGAGTTGGTAGCGCAACTGACAAGAGGAGCCAGCGTGTGACGTCAAAACCCATAAGCACCGTATTGATCGCCAATCGTGGCGAAATTGCCTGCCGTATCATTGATAGCGTGCAGGCTGCTGGCCTACAGGCGATCGCGGTATACAGTGACGCTGACGCCGAGGCACTGTTTGTTGCGATGGCTGACGCCAGTGTCAGTCTCGGTGGTAACACAGCGACACAGTCCTACCTGGATATTGACAAAATTATCCGCGCAGCAAAAGCCTCAGGAGCCGATGCCATTCATCCCGGTTATGGTTTTTTGTCCGAAAATGCGGCGTTTGCCACCGCCTGCGCTGATCACCACATCCGCTTTATTGGTCCCTCTGCAGAGGCGATTACGCTGATGGGGAATAAAGCCACAGCTAAGGCATTAATGCTTAAGGCGGGTGTGCCCTGCGTGCCTGGCTACCACGGCGCGCGACAAGACGACGCGACACTGATCGAGGCGGCGCACGAGATTGGCTTTCCTTTGATGGTTAAGGCCGCAGCTGGCGGCGGTGGGCGTGGTATGCGTCTTGTGTTTGTCGACACCGGGCTAGCCGATGGTATCGCCTCGGCCAGAGCCGAGGCCCTTAGTGCTTTCGGCAGTGA
>JBLHRT010000254.1:0-4295 GCA_047626255.1 Candidatus Azotimanducaceae bacterium | reverse complement strand
CGCCCCCAGATAAGCGAGCATCGCCATCACGACAATAGCCAGGGATAACATGCCTAATGCGCGCTTATCCATTGATTAACTCCCGTCGGTCAGCCGACAGACTTAACTCATACATAGCGGTCATGGTGCGTAAGGCTCATCAAAAACCCGGCGCAGCCGAATGTAATGAATGGCCATCAGCAACAGAACCAACAACAAGGGCAACAGCGCAATGTTGATAAATTTCAAGGTCGTACCCAGCGCCTCGATATCCTTATCCAACTGATGCCGAACGTCACGCAGGTCCTTGCGAATACGCAGTTTCTGCGCTTGAAACTGCAACAGCGTCGCCTCCTGCTCAGGACTCATGCTCAACTGAGTTTGTTCGTCGCGGCTCGCTTCTAGCTCACTAAGCTGTCGCTCAGTATCGGCCAACTGCGCTTGCAGGTCATTGGCGCTCGTCAGATAACGGGCCTCTGCCTCGCGTCGCAAGTCCTGCACGACATCAAACGGACGACTAAATCGGCCACGACTACGAATACTGATCAAGTCTGAACTACCGGCCAAATTCTCAACAGCATTGGTCACAAAGTCGCCATTATTCGCCCAGGGACTCGCGATGCGCTGGCCAAAGAAATCCTGCACCTGCACCCACAACCGATCGGAGAGGATGTCGGTATCCGCGACAACAATCACATTTAGCTGTCCCATCGTATGCTCACTGACAACACCAGTGGCGGCATCAGTGACGGCCGCCATATCGCTGTCGGGATACGCTGTTACCACCGGGCCGGTGATTCGCACAGCCACCGGGTAGCGGATGCCCGTGGCTTTAAAATCCATCTGCAGATCAGCCGGATCGCTCAGCGTTTCAAAACGAATACGGTCGATCGGCATAGCGAATTCGCTGGAGGCAATCAACACCTCAATGGTCGTGGTGCGGCCTTCCTGCAGATCCAAAATGCCTGCCGAGCTAACGTTCAACGTTTCCAGTGACGACAAGGTCACATCATCCAAGTTGAAGTTTTCCTGCTGCATGCCGAGAATACCCAAGTGCCGAATAGGCTGACCATCGGCGCCGCCAACGGTCAGCGCCTGCTGGGCGTCACCCAGCACCTTGTCGGCCTGCAAGACCACGCCCCAATGGGACAACAGCGGAAAATCAGATGGCAGCTTCGCCGGTACCGCGGGCATCATTGGGTTGGCCTGGGGCACTGCCGCCTCTGCCAGTGGATCAACAAATACAAGCACTCGGCCACCAGCAAGGGCAAATTGGTCAATGCTTTCTAACAAAGGTTCTGACAAATTGTGGGGATGTACCAACATCAATACATCGAGCCTCTCCGGTAGGCTCTCGGCATCCAGCCCAATCGACTCGATATCAAAAGCTTCAGCCAACTGGTCGGCGACAATCCACGCCGGGGTGGACGCAAACGTATTCATATCCATATCACCCTGCATCTTCAGACTAGAGAGCAAACCAATGCGCGGCTTCTCAATAACCTGAAGGTTTTGGATCAGCTTGCTGATTTCGTATTCCAGAAACTCCTCCTTGTCAGGCTGGAAGAAGCCGATCACCTGCTGATCATCAAGGGCATTAGTGGCGGCCAACCCGAAATACAACTCATCACCCGCATTGTTGATAGGCACGGCCTGCAAACCAAAGGCCGCCGCTTGATCCTGAGCCTCGGAAAAAGGTTCTGGGTCAACCAGCGTCAGGCGAATTTTGCCCCCAGCGAGCAACTCATATTCCTGCAGCAGTTCACGCACCCGATTGGCGTAGGCACGCAGGGTGGTTAGATCCTGACTGGCTTTTTCCGAGAAGAAAAAATACAGATTAAGGGGCTCATCAATACGGCCAATAATGGCCTCACTTCCGGCTGATAAGGTGTAGAGCTTGTTTTCTGTCAGATCCAGCCGAGCCCCGCTGAACCATAGATTGTTCACCAGTGTGAACACTAAGAACGCAACAGCCAGCAGTACCAGACCCAACCCTGAATAAACGTTTCGACTTATCTGCATGCTTATTGCGCCTGTTTCATTTCAACGACCACGGTGGTGGCGAGTAACCAGAACCCTATCACCGAGACAAAATATAGCAGATCATTGAGCCCCAGCACCCCTTTGGTGATAGCGCCGAAATGGGTCATAAAGCTCAGGCTGGCAACGGTATCTACGAGCAATAGCGGCAACCAGTCTTTGAAGACATTGAGCACCATGGGGAACCCGGCGAGCACAAAAACTAAGCAAACCGCGGCAGTTAAAATAAAGGCAATCACCTGGCTCTTACTCACCGCTGACATACATGAACCCACCGCAAGAAAGCCACCCGCCATGAGCCAGCTACCGATGTAACTGGCGACAATGACGCCGTTGTCGGGCTCGCCCAAATAATTGACCGTAAGCCAGAGCGGGAACGTCAGCGCCAGCGCCAGCCCCGCAAACAGCCAAGCAGCCAGGAACTTACCCATGACAGCCTCAAACCGCGTGATCGGCAAGGTCAGTAGCAATTCGATGGAACCAGATTTACGCTCCTCAGACCACAGGCGCATAGCAATCGCTGGCACCAAAAACAAATATAACCAAGGATGGAAGTTGAAAAACGGGCCTAGATCAGCCTGCTCGCGCTCGTAAAAATTACCCATATAAAACGTAAACACGCCAGAAAGAACCAAAAAAATCAAGATGAACACGTAGGCCAGCGGCGTTGCAAAATAGCTCGCCAGTTCTCGCCCTGCGATGACTCGAATACCCCTCATAGCACCGCCTCGCTGGTCACTTCTCGGAACACTTCATCGAGCCTGCCCTTTTCCTGAATAATACCGGTGACGGCCAAGTCTCGCTCGCGCACCAATTGACTCACCGACAGTAGAATGGATGCTGATGCATCACGAGGAAACAGCGTTAACTGATTCGCCGTCGTGCTGGCTTCAACCAGGCCCACCTCATCAAGGCCTGCAAAAGCACCCACCAGGTCTGCGGCAACCACAGCCTCATCGAGGGTCAGTGTTAGCGCACCATGATATTTGGAGCGCCGTTCTAATGCTGACGGCTCGCAGTCAGCCACAATACGCCCTCGAGCGATAATCATCGCCCGACTACAGACGGCCGTGACTTCTTCGAGTATGTGCGTCGAGATGATGACGATTTTATCTTTCGCCAGTCCGCGAATCATTTCCCGCACCTGATGCTTCTGATTAGGATCAAGGCCGTCGGTGGGTTCATCGAGAACGAGCACCTGAGGGTCATGGATAATGGCCTGAGCCAGACCTACTCGGCGCTTGAAGCCCTTTGACAGGGTTTCGATTCGCTGATCCAGCACGCCTTCCAGCGACATGGTGCCCACGACCTTAGCGAGTTGACGCTTCTGCTCGGCGCCCGTTAGACCTCGAGCCGCGGCGATAAATTTGAGGAAGCTACGAGGCGTCATCTCGTCATAACAAGGCGCACCTTCTGGCAGGTAGCCCATCTGCCGCTGCGCGGCAATGGTATCGCGCTCAATATCACAGCCGAACACCGTGACCGTGCCTTCGGTAGGCTTGAGAAATCCGGTAAGGATTTTCATCGTCGTAGACTTACCAGCGCCATTGGGCCCCAAAAAGCCCAACACCTCGCCAGGCGCCAGACGAAAAGAGACATCATTAACCGCGACAAGATCGTCGAAGCGTTTTACCAGGTGATTTATCTCAATCATGCGGTTCTCGTTCTCTTGGTCAGGTAGCTATGTCAGATAGCTATGTCAGGTAGCTATGTCGGGCAGCGATGCTAGGAGATCATATCAACAGGTCCTCTCAACAGGTCCTCTCAACAGGTCAGACAGAGCATTACCGAGCATAGTATCGGGCAATCTCTTTTACAGCCCTTAGTACGGTGCTTATTCGGCTCTTGTTACGCTCTTGTTACGCTCTTGCTGAAGACCAGTGCGCTAAAAACGCCCGCTATATGTTAACGAGTTTTCTAAATTCGAGCAAAACAATCCCCCGACGATTCGCGTATATCCGACCACAAGAGCCACATGACTTCAGCGAACGGGTTGCAAGCATCAGTCGAGAACTGCAATCATGCACATTGCTATGCCCTGAATCACTATTGAGAAGATCGCCTCCATGCCACGTTCCCACAGACTGACGAAGGCCGACGCTATCACGTTTTTGCTCACCTATATTGTTGTCGAGAACGGAAAAAGCTTCGAGATGAACGCCCTGAACCTGTTCCATATCATGAGCATGGCAGACACGGCGATCGAACAAGCCCATCAGCAAGAAAACTCGATTCCTCACGAGATCATGGAAGAGATCGCCCAGCCGTTTATCCAG
>JBLHRT010000253.1:0-4324 GCA_047626255.1 Candidatus Azotimanducaceae bacterium | reverse complement strand
AGGTGATCGCTGAGACCCACGGTGTAACGGTGGGCGTAGTCGTAGAAGGTGTTGTCTGGGGTGGCGATCTCGATCACCGGGAAGGGCAGGGTTTGATCTTCAATATCGCCATGCACATCGCCATCTGCATCGCCATTTACATCGCCATCTACATCAATAACCCCGACAGTAATTTCCTTGCCATCGACGCGTCGCTCGATCAACAAGCGTGGGTCGAGTGTGAAGGCCTTAGTGAGTGCCTCGTGCAGCTGACTTGCGTCGTCGACGAGGGTAACGCCTAGGGCGCTACCCTGGCGGGCAGGCTTCACCACCACGTAGCTGCCGAGTTCGCTGAGGATAAGTTTGCTGGCGGCGCTGATACCTTGATGTTGTTCGACCACCAGCTGCTCAATGAGCGGTAGGCCTGCGGCGCGGAATACGTGCTTGGCGATAATTTTGTCCATGGCGACGGCGCTGCTGTGCACATCGCTGCCTACATAGGCATAACCCAGCATTTCCAGAAAACCTTGCAAGGTACCGTCCTCGCCCGGTGAGCCATGGACTACGGGGAACACGACATCGGGTTTGCAGGCGCTGAGTTCAGCGGCGAAATTCCCATCTAAGGAGATATCAAAGACCTGGTCGTAGTTCACCCGCAGGGCCTCGATGACCCCTCGGGCGGACACCCGGGAGACCTCGGCCTCGGCGGAAGTGCCACCATTGAGTACGGCGATCTTGAGTTGCGGGTTGATGGTGGGCGGGACAAGTGTTGCTGGTGCCATGGTCAGTGGGTTCGCTGTAGGTAGTTTGTAGGGTCGTTTATAAGCCGCTTATAAGCCGCTTATAAGGTAAGTCCTGAGCATCATGATTGCCGTGTTGTACCTGCTATGTCGTGTTGCGGCGGTTGTTGGCTTGATGATAATGGGTCGTGCCGATAATCGAAAGCAGTGAATGGGGGAAGAATACTGGAGGTGTCCAATGTCTGCAGCCTGCTGCGGCCGGGAGCCGGCGGGAATTATTCCAACGACAGGTTTAATGTCTCGATCTCAGCTTGCCACTGTTGCTGCAACAGTGGTTTTTGAAACCGGGGTTTACGCGCCAGGTCTGCCGTGAGTAGGGCCTCCAGATCGATAAGACGCTGTAGTTTCGCCTCATCTGAATCGTTATTCATCGGCGTGGTGATCGGGGCATTGGCCGCGCCTGCGTCACGAGTCTCAGGCTGCTGGCTGGGGCTGAGTTGTTGTTGGCTGGAATGGGCTTTTTTAAGTTGACTATGTTTACCTTGACTATGTTTACGTTGACTAGGACTACTTGCATCAAAGCCCTTATAAAATGCGTCAGGATTATTTATTTCTATAAGTTGTCCCCCTTTGATGACCACGTAGCGCTGAGCGATATGATCCACAAAGCGCCGGTCGTGAGAGGTGACCAGCAAGGTTGCCTGGCTGTTCAACAGCTGCGCCTCGAGTTCTTCCTTGCCCTGTATATCGATATGGTTGGTGGGTTCGTCCATGATGAGCAAGTTTGGCTGGTTGAGCTTGATCATCAGAAACATCAGGCGCGCTTTCTCGCCGCCGCTTAATACCCCCACGCGCTTGTCAAAGTCCTTGTGGGGAAAGCCGGCTTGAATGAGCCCCGCGCTGTAGTCCTGCTCATTGCGCTGGCAGTGGGCGCGCAGCGTGTCCAGCAGAGTGTGCTGGGAGTTGAGTTCGGCCATTTCCTGATCGTAGTAACCAATCTGGCACTGGGGGTTGAATTTGACGAAGTCGGAACCGGTGCGGTAGCTGTGCATGATCTGGTGAATGAGCGTGGTCTTACCCGCACCGTTATGCCCCAACAACGCGACCCGATCGCCGGGCCGCAGATAGATATCTTCGATATGAAACAGCGGCGTGCCTTGTTCTTGATGATGGCTGTCTACTAATTCATCACCGCTAGGTGTCATGATATCCCGGTTCTCGATCTGCAGCATGCGGCTGGCGCGGCTCGTGTCGACATCCAGCGATAGGCTCAAGCCCGAGCCCCGGGTGACAAAAGTCTTGGCTTCTTCGAGCTTGACGATACGCTTTTCCATGCTTTTTGCTTTGCGCGCCAGTTTTTCGTTGTCGTAGACCTTGCCCCACTCGGCCATACGCTTCTGGCTGGCTTTGAGGCTTTTCAGGGATTTTTCTTCTTCCTTGCGTCGTGCGGCATCGGCCTCGTCTCGTTCCAGCAGGCGTTGGCGGGCGGCGGAGCAAGGCAATGCAAAGTGATGGGCCCGTTGGTCACGCAAGATCACGGTGCTGGTGGTGACTGCATCGAGAAACTGTCGGTCATGGCTGATCAGCAGGAAGGCGGCATCGAAATTACGCAGGAACTGCTCGAAGAATAGCAGTGTTCCCAAGTCAAGATGATTGGTGGGTTCGTCAAATAACACAAGATTTGGGCCATTGATAATGGCTCTCGCGAACATCAAGCGGTTCTGCTGGCCGCCGCTCAAGTCGCGTACTCGGTGATCAAATTCAGTGTCGGCAAACCCCAGTTGGGCTAACCGTCGCGCGACCTTGTAGGCGCTGAAGTCTCGCTCGTCAGCGGTCAATTTGTCGGTGAGGGCTGCCAGCAGAGTTAAGTCGAGTAACGCCTCGGGCATAAACTGTTCGACGATTTCTAAGTGCAAATCGTTGCTGCGGCTGATCTCACCGCCATCGGCTGGTTCCCCCCCCAGTAACGCCAACAAGGTCGATTTGCCTGCGCCGTTGTGGCCCACTAAACCGATTCTGGCAGTGCTGTCGATCGTTAGGTCAAGACCACTGAACAAAGCCTTGGTGCCCGCCATATGACTGATGTTGGCGCATTGAATGAGCGTGCTCATGGGTATTGGGACTCAGTTTTGTTTCATTGGGTCAGGTTGATGATGTCAGATTGATGATTTCAGGTTGATAATGTCTATGGGCGTGATGACATCAGCCGGTGTAAAGCCAAACACCTTGCCATAGAAATACAGCTCCAGGTCTAGCGCACGCTTGATGTTTTCAGACTTGCGGAAGCCATGCTGCTCACCCTCGAAGGGTACATAGGCTACAGGTATGCCCTTGCGAGACAAGGCCTCGACCATCTGCTCGGCCTGGTTAGGCAGTACAACCTTGTCTTCGAGGCCCTGAAAGAAAATCACAGGGCAAGATAGTTTGTCGATATGGTTGATGGGTGAGCGCGCCTTATAAACGGCTATCTCTTGAGGGTATTGGCCGATCATACTGTCGAGATAGCGGGACTCAAACTTGTGGGTGTCTCGTGCCAGAGCCTCAAGGTCGCCGATACCATAGTAGCTGGCGCCGGCTTTGAAGGTGTCTCGCAGGGCTAATGCTGCCAGGGTTGTATAACCGCCGGCACTGCCGCCCTTGATCGCCAGCTGCGTCGGATCGGCCAGGTGTTGTTCCACCAGGTAGCGCGCGCCATACACCGTGTCGTCAACGTCTGCGACGCCCCATTGGTGTCGCAATTTTTCACGGTAGGTCCGGCCATAGCCGGTTGAGCCACGGTAGTTCACATCGAGCACGGCAAAACCGCGACTGGTCCAGTATTGCTTACTTAAGCTCAGGCCTGAGTGCGTCGCGCTGGTAGGCCCGCCGTGGAGTTCGACGATCAGTGGTGGCGCGCTGCCCGCCGGAGCCTCAAAGTCTTTGTTAGTCGGTGGGTAATAGAACCCATGGGCAATATCGTCGTCAGCGGTGGGGTAGGTGATGGCTTGGGGTACGGCGTAATAACCCGGGTCGAGTGCCAGGTCGCACGATGACTTGATGATTGTGGTTGCACCGCTTTCAAAATCAAGGGCGATGATGGCATTGAACTGTGTGGGTGAGGCGCCGGCCAGCAGGCAGGTGCTGGTGTGTGCGTCGATGTAAAAGCTGCTGATGTGGGTGCAGGGCTGGCTGATGACATGATGGCTGCCATCAATGTTGAGCCGTGTCAGATAGCTTTCGCCGTGGCTGCTATACAGGCAGACGATACCCTCTGGCATAAATTGGTAGGTGCAACTGCCGAAAGCCCACTGGGGTACGCCGAACTCGGCTTCCATCGGCCACAGGCAGGTGCTGCTGTCGTCGTTTTGGCGGTACAGGTTCCACCAGCCACTGCGATCAGAGATGTAGTGCAGGTTGCCATCCTCGTCATAGCGAGGTTGTTGTACTGATTCCTCCGGCCCACCGGTGATCGCGGTGGCGGCTGCCGGGTCTGTGGCGCTAGCCTGCCAGAGTTGCGTGCCATCCCACGGCATAGCAGGGTGATCCCACGTGATCCATGCGAGTTGTTCGCCGTTGGGGCTCAAGGCTGGCGCCGCATAAAAATCATGTCCCTGGTGTAGGGCGGT
>JBLHRT010000252.1:0-4337 GCA_047626255.1 Candidatus Azotimanducaceae bacterium | reverse complement strand
AAAATGCGGATGTGCTCGGCGCTGGCGGTCAGCTGGTTTTCCAGAATCAATTGCCGCGCCAGGCTTACTGGGCGCCGGGCGCGATCGCTGTAGAGACCCACCTTGATCAATCCGCCCGGTGCTAACAGGTCAATCAGACTACGCCAGCCCTGCAGCGGATCCTGCATATGATGCAGCACGCCGGAGCATTCGATGATATGAAAGCGATCCTTGAAGTTCTGCAGTTCGAGAATGTCTGCCTGGTAGAACTCAACATTATTAATTTTCAGCTGCCGCGCCATTTTTGCGGCATAGGCCAGGCTGGCCTGGCTCAGGTCGATGGCCGTGACCTCCACATTGCGGAAATATTGTGCCACCTGCAACGCGTGTTTGCCGGTGCCGCAACCGGCTATCAGGATTTTGATGGTCTGGTTCTGCAGGAACGCCGGCGGTGTAAAGCCCCTTAGTTCGCCCATCAGGGCCTGGCCATAGTCGGTGCGGGTGGAATAGCCAAGGGCCTGCCAGCGTGGGTAGGGGCTTTCTTCATACTGCTGGGCAACCAAAACGGATACGTCTTGTTCTATGATCGAGAGGCTGCCAACCGCGCGTTGCAATTCAAGTTCCTGCTGAGGCTCATACAGATGGGGGCGAATGAGGGTGCATAATTGTTTGGACCAGGCGTCAGAGGCACGGCGCAGTAACTGGTCGCGAAAACGGTAATGGTGCAGCAGGTCGTACATGCTCAGCAGCAATAATGGTGTTTCCGTTTCTGCCAGCGGCCAGTTGGTGCTTGATAGGCTCATCTCAACCTGGGTAACCAATTTGCTGATGGCGGTAGTTTCGATCAGTGACACGCTGTAGACAAATTCATTGTTGACACACTGCAGTGACAGGCTGGTGGCAAAGTCGAGCATATCAGCCGAAAAACCCGCGGGTCCTGTGGCTTCGGTCAGCACGCGCTGGCGACAGGCGGTCAGAAACTCTTCGATCACCGGATTGTTGAACTGGCATTTGCGTAACGCGGCGTTTAGCAGTGGATCTTGGGCCAATTGGCGAGTGTCCAGAGGGCTGTTGCCTTCCGCCAGGTCATATTTGTGGATCAGCAAACTGGCAATCAGACCTGCCAGGTCATTGTGGTCTACCTGGGTAAACTGCAGGTATACCAACAGGTCTTGTTGTAGGTCCGGGGAATAGTAGTCTGCCTTGATATGGCGGATACATTCAAACAATTTGCTGCGCGCCTGCGGGTCGGTTGGGTCAAGGCGCACCATGTCACGATAGTCTGCAAACGCTTCGACATGCAGGCCCTGCTTGATGCGGGTATAGGCAAGCGACGCCAGGGCGCGAGTGGTGTGGGGTGCGATACGTTCGATCTCGGCAAACAACTGTGCTGCCCGGGCATATTCGCCGGCCTGCAGATGTATATGTGCGCGACTGTAATTCAGGCTGATGTCGTCCGGTTGGAATGCCAGACCCTGGTCAATAAGTGCTGATGCCTGGCGGCGGTCACCATCGTCGAGAGCTATGCGCCCCAGGAGGTTCAGCGCCGCGGTATTCTCCGGTTGACGGGTTAGGACTTTGTGGGCGATGGCTTTGGCGCGACTACGAAGCCGGGCAATACGCTGCGTATCATTGCTGTCAGGAGCGCAGGAACGGTCGTAGATGCTGCCGGCTTCTTCCAATTTATTGTCTAGCTTGCGCTGCAGCGCGGGATGGATAACGTCGCGCTTACGTCCGGGACTGTGTTGCTTCAGGTTCGACTGTGCCATGGTTGTTCGCCGTATAGTGAGTCTTTAACTGTTAAATGCGTTGGTTGCCTGTTGCTCTCGGATAATATGCAATATCGGGGCCAATTAGTGGCTCGCGAAATATCCTGAAGAAAATTCATGCGTTGCCGTCACAATAAGTAAGGATCAATACTGGCCGGTCAAATCATGGGTGAGATGCGCTATACCCGCGGCCAGCGCATCAGGCCCGGTCCAGCGGCGTGCCAGGTGCACCGTCTCGAAGAATACGTTTATTGGCAGTTTGTGGAGAAATAGGGCGAGTTCTGACTGTGGTATCACCATGCCGATTTCTACTTCGTTGGTACAGGTGACGCCTCGGCCGCTGCGCATTAATCGCTTGTCGTGACATAACGCGCACATGAAACCTGCACTGAAAACATGGCCGTTGATGGCGGCGTCGCTGGGTAATGGCAGGCTGATGATGAGCGCCATCAATGTCATGAGCTCCGATCCCTGGTCTCTCTCTCTCTAGCTTATCGTCACGTGCGCCTGTAATCGGCCTGCGGCAATGGGTGGCGATAGGGACAGGCTTGCAGTGTTCTTCAAGCGATGTATAGCGCATGATGGTTTGTGATTGATTTAGGCAATAGCTTTGCCTTGATAAAGAAAGCCCAGCGGCAGGTTCGGCCCGCTTCGCCTCAACGTGGGAAGGGATGTAAGGCGCGGCTTAGACAACTAGCCATAGGGATTACATGGAGCCATCATCACCGACAATTCGGCCCGCAATAGCGGGCGATGCAGCCTCATTGGCAACGCTGGCAGAGCATACCTTCCGCGATGCGTTTGCCGCGACGAACAGTGAGGCAGATATGGCAGAACACTGCGCTTCGCATTATAACGAGGCGCTGCAGCAGCGTGATATTGATGATCCTAAGCTGGCGATTCATTTGTGTGAGCAAGACGGTGAGTTGGTGGGCTTTATTCAACTTCGGCAGTCGTCGAGTCCTGCCTGCGTGGCGGCATTGCACCCTCTTGAAGTTCAGCAACTGTATGTCGCCAGTTCCTGGCATGGCAGAGGTGTTGCCCACGACCTGATGGCGGTGGCTCTCGATACGGCGACCAGCAGGGCCGCCGATCGTATTTGGCTGGGTGTTTGGGAGGATAATCCAAGGGCGATCAGTTTTTATCAAAAGTATGGTTTTGCCGTGGTGGGTGAGCAGACCTTTATGCTGGGGACGGACAAGCAGCGTGATTTGGTGATGAGTCGAGCGTTGGTGTTGGCATGATCCGTGATCTAGCTAGCAAGATGTGCCAATGTCATACTTGGCATGGAAGTCTTTTACATGCTGAATGATTGCTAGGAGTTACCCATGCCTCACAGAGTCTTGCGCGTGATTGCTGCAGTACTGCTTATTTAGCGAGGCATTACCGGAGGCGTTACGGGTGCTACTGCGGTGCTACTGGACATCCATCAAGGGGCACTACTGGACAGGCACTACTGGACATCCATCAAGGGCATCACTACTGGACATCCATCAAGGCATCACTACTGGACATCCATCAACAAACGACCGCTCCAGTAGCCGTCTACTCATACTGGCGGACTGGATGATTGAGGCTTACGGAAAGCACCTGCTTAGATATCGTTGTGCACCAATTACCGCCATCCACTGCAGCGATTGACCACCACAGGTATGGTCAATGTCCTACAGCAATCCTTCGTTCCAATAGATAGGGTGTGCTGCATGACCTATCCAAGAAGCCATCTCGTTGATCCTGCAGGAGGTAATTACCACGTATGCGCACGGTGCGTTCGGCGTGCCTACTTGTGTGGTGTTGATAAGATCTCGGGACGAGATTTCTCGCACAGGAGAAAATGGATAGAACGCCGAATTCTTGAGCTCGGTGAGATATTTACAGTCTCGATTTATGCCTATGCCGTGATGACGAATCACTATCACATCGTGCTAAGGGTAGAGCCAAGACCGTTGACTGATGTTGAGGTGGTAGACAGGTGGCTGCTGTTATGTCCTGTGACGGCCGTAAACACGAGCCAACAATATTGTCATGAGGCGCGTAAGTTCGCGATTCTGGCAGATCAAGAAAAGCTAGCCGAGCTGCGTTTACGGCTCTGCTCGCTCTCTTGGTTTATGCGTTTTCTAAATGAACCGCTAGCGCGTATGGCGAACTTGGAGGATCGCTGCAAAGGACGTTTCTGGGAAGGTCGCTTCAAATCCCAGCATCTGTTGGATGAAGCCGCCGTACTGGCATGTATGGTGTATGTGGATCTCAATCCAATTCGAGCGGGCATAGCCACGACTCCCGCCGACAGTAACTTCACCTCGCTTCAACGCCGTATCAGGGATAATAAGACCAATGTGTTTTTGCAGCCTATTAAGGCCGCCAATAGCTCAAGAAGTCCCTTGCCGTTCGAGCCACTATCGCTTGGCGACTATCTTCACCTGGTGCGTTGGACGCAGGGATCGCAGTCAGCCAGGAAAAGGTCGATGCCGTTTGGCGTAAGTTATAGTTTATTGTGCAATCACACTGACAGTGATCAATGGTTTCGTGATCACTTGCCGTGCCCGGGCGAGTGGCCGCGGGCGCTGGGTTCGATTGATGCGTTGAAAG
>JBLHRT010000251.1:0-4401 GCA_047626255.1 Candidatus Azotimanducaceae bacterium | reverse complement strand
TCGCTATTCGATTCCCTTTTTCCTGAATGCAAATTCGGACTACCCCATGACCTGCGTTCCCAGTTGCTGCGGACCAGACAACCCACCCAAGTACCCGCCAATCTCCTACGCCGAAAGCCAAGCAGTCATACAAGGCGAATAATTCCCGATCAACACATCTGGGACAGTTTACTTAGCACTTAATGCTATGCACAGGTTCATCCGCTCTTGAGTAAACTGTCCCAGAGTAAACCCAGAGCATACCCACCTATCGATGCTTGCGATAAACTTAAAATCAGCAAGATTGATACGACCGACAAGCACTGGAACATAGGTTTAGCTGCTAAAAACCCACCAGTTAGGCAAATTATTACCCCTTTCCCGACGTCGCCTCATCATCGGCACCCACCACGCCGGCAGCCAGCAATGCTTCGATTTCTGCAGCGAAGCCCGCCTCGGTCAGAATCTCTCGCGTATGCTGACCAACAGTTGGGCCAAAGTCAGCGGCAGAGGTGGGTGTTGCAGAGAACCGTGGCGCGGGTCTGGCTTCACGTACTCGGCCAGCCACAGGATGTTGGCGTTCAAAGAACATCTCGTTATGCGTAATTTGCTCATCAACAGGCAATTCATCGAGCGTCCGGGCGCGCGCAAAAGGAACATGCTCTGCCTCGAGCTTGTCGGTGAGTGCCGCGACGGTCATGCCTTGAGTCGCCGCTGTGATACGCTGCTTGATCAGCTCAACATATAACTGCCGATGCTCCTGACGAGCGCGCAATGTATTAAAGCGATTGTCTGCGGCGATATCCTCGAGCTCAAGCGCACGACACAAGCCCTGAAACTCTTGATCGGACAGCGTCATGATCGCCCCCCAACCGTCGACCAGCTCAACAATCGTACCCGCAGCACTGATGGGTGCATGATGATCAATGTCCTCACCGAGAAGAATATTGTCGGCGCCGGCGTCAGGCCACATGAAAGCCACCGCCGTGTCGAGCATCGAAAGTTCAATATGCTGTCCCGCGCCGTTCTTCTCACGGGCATACAAGGCCGCAGTAATCGCCTGAAAACCTGTATACGCAGTCAGCTTGTCCATCAATAGTTGATTGACCTGTTCTGGACCTTCGCCACGGCGTAGACCCTGCACATCAGCGAGCCCGGAATACATCTGAATAATCGGGTCGTAGGCGCGACGCCCGGCATTGGGACCCGTTTGACCAAAACCGCTAATCGACAGATAGATTACACGAGGGTTCCTCGCCGCTATGCCCGCGTAACCAATACCCAGCCGGTCAGCCACGCCAGGTCGAAAATTTTGTAACACCACATCGACTGACGACGCCAGATGCTGCACGATCTGCACTCCCTTTGGCTGGGAAAGATCAACAGCAATCGAGCGCTTACCGCGATTGATAACATGAAAAGAGCCTGAGTAACCGTTGCGCTTACTGCCGACATTACGCTGGATGTCACCCCCCAGTCGTTCGACCTTGATGACCTCAGCACCCTGGTCTGCTAACAGGGTTCCAGCCAGTGGGCCAGAGACCACGGCCGACAAATCCAGCACCCTAACACCTGCTAATGGGCCCATGGTAAATCCTCTCTGTATTCAGTTAGTCAATGTGACAGACAATACCCATGCGCAATCTCATTAGGCATGTTTGCAGTGTGGTTGAGAATATCTACTCTCAGCGATCGGCGCCAGCCTGAATTGAACCTTGCCTAAACAGAGATTGGACAATGACATTACGATTGAAAATCTAGCTATCAGAACCCCCACAGCCATATGTGTGTTTGGTTACATATCAAGAGCTCCTTATCGTTTGATGAGGTACGTTGATGCCTGACGAACTCACTAAATTGCCTTTTTTCTCCCATCAGGGAGACTAAACGTTTCTGCTTGTACGTTATGCCCCTATCGATGCTGAGGCTGTCTATGATGCGCTACGCTTTCTGCACTAATAAGTCTTGAATGTAACTGAACTCACGCCCACGCTGACCGGACGCACTGAGCATCCTCGCTGAAAAAGCCAGTTTCTTTCCGCTATTCGCCGCGCAATGGATTCTTCAGTCGCGCAAATGAGATATGCTCGTACCAGAAGCTTTGTGTACGCAACGTTGATGTCACGTTACAGCCGGACTTTCCTTTTGTCGTGTGATCAGGAAAAATAGAACCTGTCCCACCGTGCTTAACAACAGCATCAACACTCGCACCAACGCGAAAGACTATGCCAAAGAAACACGCCACTTGAACGATATTGGAGGTAGAGAAATGACAGCACGTTTAAAAAATAAAGTTGCGGTAATCACCGGTGGCACCAGCGGAATTGGCGAGGCAACAGCCGAGTTGTTTGTCTCAGAAGGCGCTCAGGTAGTCATTTGCGGTCGCTCACAAGATAAAGGTGCCGCCATAGCTGAGCGACTGGGAGAAGCATGTCAGTTCATATCCGCGGATGTTATGCGAGAAGATGACATTGCTAAAACCATCGAGTTTGCCGTGACAACTTTTGGTGGCATCGATATTCTCTTTAACAATGCCGGCGGACCTACCGCAGGAAGTGTTACCGAGGTTGACGAGGACACCATACATTACGCCATGCAGCTATTGTTTAGCAGCGCAGTACTGGGGATCAAACATGCCGTGCCGCATATGCAGGCGCGAGGTGGCGGTAGCATCATCAACAATTCGAGTATCGCTGCATTACGCGACAACCAGGGCGGCTTACTATACTCGGCAGCTAAGGCCGCGCTAACGCACTACACAAAACTTGCCGGTGTGCGTCTTGGGCCAAGCGGGATTCGCGTCAACTGTATTTCTCCAGGCGCCATCGCCACGCCTATTTTCTATGGTGGCTCAGCACGTGCGAACACGTTGAGCGATGATCAAAATGCCGCAAAAATGCTCAAGCTCGAGAACAATCTTGCCAAGGCGACGCCGATGCAAAGCTCCGGACTACCTAGTGATATCGCCACTGGCGCACTCTATCTCGCTAGCGATGAAGGCCGCTTTGTGAATAGTCATGACCTGGTGATTGATGGCGGCAGAACCAGCATGTTCCATGAAGCTCATGACTAGCGCGGGCCGCATGAAAAACCTGGGTTAGTCGGCGAACCAGTTACCGTGCGCGCCATAGGGCACACGTGTTGGTAAGTGGATGGTAGCGATGGGTGGAGCTGTGAAATTCTGCGCGTCGATAATAATCATTTTCGACTTACCCGTGGTCTCATCATGATTCAGATTGAGAATCCAGCCTTCGTCCTCGCCAGGGCCGCCCGCAGCGAATACGGGTTCGGCGCCACGTACGTTGTTGCCTAGATGGTGCTCGTCGCACGTGCCATTGTGTAGGTCGTACTTATAGAGCTTGTCCCCGTAGATAGGCTCTTCGCTATTGCCCTCGCCACCC
The DNA here is from genome assembly GCA_047626255.1 of Candidatus Azotimanducaceae bacterium. Lineage (GTDB taxonomy): Bacteria > Pseudomonadota > Gammaproteobacteria > Pseudomonadales > Azotimanducaceae > UBA4582. Next base: position 1,021 of record JBLHRT010000251.1, on the reverse strand, counting down.
AACGACATCAAATAGCCATAGCGACTATCTAGCCCCACAAGTCGGTCGTCGGTGCGGCCAAAGTCGGCACCCCGATCATCTATTTTCTCTTCGGTGACCGCGCCGGTGTTGAGGTTAATCTGCCAGCGATACAAGCGACCAACGCTACCATACTCGTCCGACCCCCCGTTGAATGCAGACTCTAGACGCGAAACATAGAGCGTGATGATGCCGTCTTTATCGAAGGCATTGACGGGATGAAAGACATAACAAGGCTCTATCTCGAACCAGCGTACATCACTCGCTGTGCCGCCTCTTGGCATCACGCCAAGCCGCGCGCCTGCATCTTTCTTGAATGAAAACGGGACGCCCGTCGAGAGCAACTCAAGGTCGAGTACCAACGGTAAATCCATGAATATCGTATAGTGCTCAGTGATATTGAAATCGTGCATCATCACCATATTCGGCAGCTCAATGCCCTCGATTTGTTTGACCTCGCCGTCCGCGCCAATGCGAATGTAGTTAAGGTAGGGTTGCTCAAATGAGAAATAGCTAAAGGCGATCAGCTCACCGGTTATAGGGCAAATCTTGGGGTGGGCTGTCATGGAGCAGGTGAGCTTACCGCCAAAGTTTTCGGCGCCGATGGTGTTGAGCTCATGGTCGATGCGCCAAGGCCAATGCGCTTCTTCCAGGCAGAGTATTTTCCCTGCGTGCTGGACGATGTGCGTATTGCCAGTGCCATGCCCAAGATCAAACGGATTATCTGGGCGTTTATCTGGGGTGGTCACGTTAGGTGTTTTGATAAACCGATTCTTGTGCCAAAGAGCCTTGCCATCTTCAAGGCGAATGCCATGCACCATGCCATCACCTAAAAACCAGTGCGGCGATTCATCACCAACAGGATTCGGACCCGTGCGCATATACACGCCGCTCAACTCAGGTGGGATCGATCCTTCGATCACCAGTTCCGTGTGAGTCTCTTCCTCATGCAAGGGAGTCCAGTTACCACGGAGATGCCACGCTGCTTTAGCTTCGCTCATCG
>JBLHRT010000250.1:0-4424 GCA_047626255.1 Candidatus Azotimanducaceae bacterium | reverse complement strand
TTCAGAAAAAGAATTTACCACAGTTTATCGCCCTGAGAAACCCGAATAGCGCCCTTACGATGGACTATTGCGTGGACCGCACCATCGCTACGACTCTCACCCCAACCAAAAAGCATAGCTCAATTTCCGACAGACGGGGACCACACACTTGCCAGCTAACGTGATTGGAGCAAGTAGATTGAAGTTGAAGCCAATACGATACTGAGACCCACCCTATATGCAGAGAGAGAGGCGGTGCTTATTTTGACCCAGACTAACTCCAGAGGTAAAAACTCAGATTGTGACAGCCATCACCCTAATGAGCGCCTCAGCGGTATTTAATACTATTAACAATCTGATGCCAGCTCGCTCGTTCCGCGAAGGGCAAGCCACTCAACCCGTGCAGGAGATCCCAATGAGACGTCGAATAAAGCTGAAAGCTCCCGATATCGTCAACGGCCTGTGCCTGCTGCTTTTTCTGACCATTACCGTGACAAGCATGGCCTCATAGGAATGGCCTCATAAGAATGGCTAGCTGGCGATAAGGCTCAGGACACCGCAGCATCAATCGTTCAGCCTGATAATCTCCATCAGGCCAGTCAGAATCAGGTCAGGCACGACATGATCAAACAACTTCTCACGACTAAACAACTGTGAAAAGCCTCCTGTACCAATAACCAGAGGCGCCTCATCGGCAAAGACTTCCGCGCTAATGCGCGCCACCAATTCGCGCACCATACCCACATTCGACCAGTACAATCCGGCTTGAATACTTTCAATCGTTGATCGGCCCAGAGCCGAGGCTGGCGGGATAATTTCCACTGAGGGCAGCTGGGCAGTCTTGGTCTCTAGGGCCTCCATCGCCAAGCGCACGCCGGGAATGATATTTCCCCCCAGGAACTCCTTGTCGCGTGTAATGGCGCACATCGTCGTGGCGGTCCCAAAATCAGCAACGATCAGATTGCGCCGAGGAAAGAGCTTAACGGCGCCCACCGCATCGGCAATCCGGTCAGCGCCGACTTCTTTCGGGTCCCTGTAGCCGATCTTCAACCCAGTCTTGATACCTGGACGCAATACCAACGGCTCAACATTGAAATACTTCTGGCAACAGGCCCGCAAGGAATAGAGCATGTCGGGGACGACACAACAGATCGCAACAACCCGTATCTGGTCAGGGTCAATCTGGTTTTCTCGCAGCACAGACCGGAAGAAAACTCCTAGTTCATCTGACGAGCTTTTCGAGTGTGAGGTTCGACGAAACTGAGCACGCAATTGACCGTGCTCAAATAAGCCACCGAAGACCTGCGAATTACCCACATCCAGACATAAAATCATAAGCTCACCTGTTCATTACCCATTTGATCTATTGAGAGTTTCTCAACGTTATCTATTAAACGCACCTGATTGGCGCCCTTGCCAAGTCTTGCAGCGGCAAAACGCCGTCCACGTTGGGTCACCACGTAATCCACAGCAAAGCCCAACTCTGTGAGTAGGCGCACCACCTCGGCATCACTGAATGCTGAGTTGAGCAACTCATACAACCGCGGAGCCAGAGACCGACTCGCCGTATCCAAATTCAGATTACGCGAACTTAATGCCAGCCCGGATGGCTCTCTGACGGTGGGGCACGCAACCATCTGCGTCTGCAGAAAGAAGGCACGGGCCATGCCCTGGATCAACTCAAACTGCTGGTAGTCTTTCTCGCCAAAGTAAGCCACTGCCGGGCGCACAATGTTCAGCAACTTCATAACAATCGTTAGCACTCCCGTGAAATGACCATCACGGTGGGCGCCGCACAACGTCTTGCTGATGTGTCGTTCATCAACCGCGTAGGTAAATCCATCCGCGTAGATCTCCGCATAGCGCGGCATGAACACAGCATCCACACCCGCACAGCGTGCTAACGCCAAATCTGCTTCAAGCAAGTTAGGGTATTGCCGCAAGTCATCGGCATTATCGAACTGCGTAGGGTTGACGTAGATACTTAAGACCGTCAGGTCTTGCTCACTCACGCTCTGCTCGATAAGCCCTTGATGACCAACATGCAAGGCGCCCATGGTGGGCACAAAGCCGATGCGGGAGGACGGCGCAGCTTGCCGCCACGCCTGATAGTCAGCAACAGACTCCAGCAGCATCATCGATATGACTCTGCCGCCGAGGGAAAATCACCGGTAACCACATCGCCATGGAAATGATTAACGGCATCATTCACCAGACTCTGACCACTGGCGTATTGGCGCAGAAATTTAGGCTTGAAGTCCGGGTTCACACCCAGAAGGTCATGCAACACCAATACTTGCCCATCCGTATGAGGACCCGCGCCTATGCCGATGGTCGGGATCTGCACGGCTTGGCTGACGCAGCCACCAAGGCGCGTAGGCACACACTCCAACACCAGGGAAAAACACCCAGCCTGCTCTAAGCGTCGCGCGCCATCGACAATTTTTTCTGCATCCGCCTCTGCTTTGCCCTGTACGCGGTGACCACCCAGGTTATGTATCGATTGCGGCGTCAACCCCAGATGCCCCATCACGGGCACACCTGCATCAACAATATGGCGAATGATATCCACCTGATGGCTATCGCCTTCAATCTTGACGGCGTGAGCACCCGCCTGCATAAGACGCTCTACGGCCTCCATCGCCGGTTGTAGCCCCTTGCTACACGTCAGAAAAGGCATATCGGCAATAATAAACTTATCAGGCGCACCGCGAGCCACAGCGCCCACATGCAAGACCATCATATCCAACGTGGCGTGCACGGTAGACTCATAGCCATACATGACGACCGCCAGAGAATCGCCCACCAGCAAGCAATCAATGTCAGTTTTGTTGAGAATCTGGGCAGACCAGTGGTCGTAACAGGTGACCATAGAGATTTTTTGTTGCTGCTGCTTGCGCTGAGCAAAGGTTTGAATGTTCATCAAATTTCTCCTGCGAAACTTAATGCATTCAATCGGGAATTCCCAGGCGCCAGGCTAGCGAGAATTTCGCAGCGCGGCTCGACTAGCCTCAACACGGTAGGTCGTCGGTACCTGTCCTGATTGATCGGATCAAGCCCCACATTCTGACTAGCAAAACGGATGTGGTTGTCCCCGTTCATTGTGCATCAGCATGAAGCACAGGAGCGAATCGAGGCAGGCGCAGATTATGACATCTTTCCCCGCATGTCTAGGCACCGAACAACGCACCGCTGCCAATAACAATGAGCGCCGCTAACGCAATTGACTGGACCCAGCATTCATGGTGTTCTTAGCCATTTCAAGGGAGACACAGACATGCCAAAGACCACGCTACCCATACGCCGGCTTCTGACCCTGATCATGGGGCTCCTACTGCAGACTAGCGCCTTAACAGTCAGTGCCGATGAGTTTGCCGATCAGGCGCCCCACCGACTACAAGCCTACCTACGAATCAACACGATCAATCCCCCAGGCAACGAGGTACGCGGCACCGCCTATCTTGCTAAACTGCTCAAGGCAGCGGGCATTGACTATGAGACCGCCGAATCAGCGCCGGGACGCGGCAACCTATGGGCGCGCCTGCCAGGAGGTGACGAACCAGCCCTGGTGCTGTTGCACCATATCGATGTAGTGCCCGCCAATGCCAAGTACTGGGCGGTTGACCCGCTCTCCGGCGTCGAGCAAGACGGTTATATCTGGGGCCGCGGCGCTATCGACACTAAAGGCCTGGGCATTACCCAATTGCAGGCCTTTCTCGCCCTCAAGGCCTCGGGCAAAACACTGAACCGAGATGTTATTTTTATGGCGACGGCGGACGAGGAAGCCGGAGGCTTCTTTGGCGCAGGTTGGCTGATAGCGCACCACCCCGAGGTTTTCGACAGGGTCGGCTATCTCATTAATGAAGGTGGATCGGGGCGCATGACAGACGGCATGCCTGTCTACCAGGTCGAGGTAACGCAAAAGGTACCCCTGTGGCTGCGTCTGACCGCGACAGACGTTCCCGGTCATGGCTCCCGCCCACGACCCACCAGCGCGATGACACGAATTCTACGCGCGGGTCACCGCATCGCCGACACGCAATTTGCTTACCGAGTCATTCCTGAGGTGAAGACACTACTTCACGGCATGGCAGAATTCGAGACCGAGGCACTGCGGCCCAGATTCGAGCGTATCGAAGACAATATTGCCGATGCAGATTTCATGGCCAGCTTGCACATGCAACAGCCGGGCACGATGGCGCTGCTACACAACACCTGCTCTGTGACCAGTATGACGGGGAGTAGCAAGATCAATGTGGTGTCGCCCACTGCCAGCATCGAACTCGACTGTCGAATGCTCCCTGACCAAGATCCAGCGGCATTCCTAGAGGAACTTAAGCAGATCATCAGCGATCCCAATATCGCTGTCGAGCAGATCATGGGATTTACACCCGCACGCAGCAGCACCGCAACGCCCTTGTACGAATCCATTACTCGTACGTTGA
>JBLHRT010000249.1:0-4432 GCA_047626255.1 Candidatus Azotimanducaceae bacterium | reverse complement strand
GCTACGCGCCGACCATAGGGATTATCGGGGCTGTCATGGGTTTGATACATGTTATGGGTAACCTCGACCAGCCAGAGAAGGTCGGTGCCGGCATAGCGACGGCCTTTGTGGCAACTATCTATGGTGTTGGCCTCGCTAACTTGCTGCTGTATCCCATTGCAGGCAGATTGCGGGAAATATTGCATGACTCTATGTCTTCCAAGACGTTGCTTGTGGAAGGCGTGATCGCGATTGCTGAAGGCGAGCATCCGAAGGCGATTGAATCGCGGCTTAATGCCCTGATGAGGTCATGAGATGATGAGGCCGTTGCAGGCAGTCTCTGCACCCAATAAAGATCGTTGGTTGCTGTCCTATGCAGATTTACTGACACTACTGTTGGCATTTTTTGTAGTGATGTACTCCGTCTCGAAGGTTGATGCCGAGCGTCTGGCGAAGGTTTCATCGGGCCTTGACGTCGCTTTTAACTCATCTAACAATTCGCTTGGCCCCTTATCTAGCTCTTTGCCAGACTCTGTACCAAGCGCCCTACCTAATGAAGGCCCGGCCGAGTTGGTGACATCCGAACTACCGTTACCTGTGGAGCAGTCGCTGGCGGAATTTTTGCCGGATAGCTTCGACGTGTCAGCTGAGTCGGCCGACTGGTTTGAAATCAGTATTGGCTCGTCATTGCTGTTCAAAGCGGGTAGCGCGACGCTGAGCGGGGATAGCCCGGTGATCGATATACTGCCGGTCTTGCGCCTCGCAAGCGGTGATATTGTGGTCGAGGGTCATACCGACAATCAGCCCATAGCGACTCAGCAGTACCCGTCGAACTGGGAGTTGTCTGCCGCGCGAGCGGCCGCGGTGGTGCGAATTTTTGAAGGTCAGGGTTTAGCCGCGTCGCGTTTGGCTGCCTTGGGCTTGGGTGCTTCCCGCCCCATGGCAAGCAATAAAACGGCTGTCGGCCGGACGCAGAATCGTCGGGTGATTATCAAAATTCGTCAACAAGGTTTTGACCCCGCGGGCTTGGTAACAGAGGCGGACCTACTGCCAGCGTCTCCATCCCCAGGTATCTCATTCCCAGTGACCCCTGGTCAGGATGAGGTGGAAACTGATGACGGCTGGTTGGAGAATATCGACCCATCAATGCTCGAAGAAATTTTAGATAACATGGAAAAGCAGGAGGCTTCGGCCTGATCTCTGGCGGAAAACTGCGATGCGTATATGGACTGTAGCTAATCAAAAAGGAGGGGTCGGTAAGACAACGACTTCGGTATCGCTGGCTGACGCCCTGAGTCAGCAGAAAAAGCGGGTGTTGTTGCTGGACCTTGATCCTCAGGGATCACTCACAAGTTATTTCAAGCTCGACCCAGACAAGGTTGAGAACACCGCCTATGAGATATTCGATAACACGCCGGAGACCTGGGCACGCCTGACGCCCGTGCCGACCGGCTTCGATGGTGTCGACGTCATTGGTGCATCTATCGGCCTGGCCAACCTAGAGAAGCGGGCAGCAACGCTCAAGGGGCGAGGGCTGGTGGTAAAGTCGTTCCTACTCGAGAAAGCCCAGGACTATGATTATGTGGTGATCGATACACCCCCGGCATTGGGTCTGTTAATGGTCAATGCACTGGTAGCGTGTGAGCGTTTAATTGTGCCTGTACAAACCGATTTTCTTGCTCTTAAGGGGCTTGAGCGGATGCTCAAAGTACTTGAAATGCTGGATCATTCGGGCACGGTGGTTGACTATTTGCTGGTGCCAACGATGTATGATCAGCGTACGAATGCCAGCAGGCGTTGTCTCAGTTTTCTTCAAAACCGTTATCCTGACCGCCTCTGGCCAGGGTACATTCCGGTCGACACCAAGTTCCGTGATGCCAGTCGACTCGGCGTGATGCCGTCATTTCTGTATGCCCAGAGTCACGGTATTAAAGCCTATGAGAAGCTCGTGGCGACGCTGACCGGCACAGCGGTTGTCGATGATGACTGACGTCGAGCGCAGACGGGTTAAGACGGCAGACACGGCCCTGCCCGACATGTTGGTAGATTATCTCGATCTGCTGCTCCAAGATGCGACCACCGAGTCGGATGTGACAGGTGCCGCTGTTCTTGAAGCAGAAGCGTTTGAAGCAGATGCGCGTGATATTTGTGCACCTGACAAGCCCGCTCTCAATCCAGCCCCTAACCCCGGCCTCGAAGCCACTTTTGATATGGCAGCAGACTGCCTGCAGTCGCTGCGGAGTGAGATTGAGGCCACCCAGCGTTTTGTTATACCGGCACCATTGGCCCGAACCGAGACGTTCGCTTGTTTGCAGGTTAGGGTTGGTCCCTATACCTTGCTGGTTCCCGTCGATCAGGTTAGGCGGGTAGAGCAGGTTGAAAAATTTGATCGGTTTGCGGGCGTCAGCCTGCCAGGGCTTGACGCCACCAGCTACCTGCTGCTGACAGACGTTGACCTGCCGGGTATTTATGTCGATGCCGTCGAAGGCATAACGCGTATTGAGCCTGATGACGTGCTCTGGCGCCGCCCCAGTACGCGTAGCCCATGGTTCGTAGGGACCCACACAACATCGTTGTCGCGAGTGTTTGACCCTATTTATTTTCTTCAGAGGACCCGCATCGGCTGGCGCTAGCAGATTGCTCAGCTATATTGATAGAGGTAGGTCCATTTTTTAGACGTGAGTCGTCTCAATTGCGCCATCAATATTGAGATGTCGATGGCCTTTACCTGCGACGTTGACAGGAAGTCTTTATGAATATGAAAGCCCAGTCCAATCAGGACCCTATGCTGCAATGGGTGACATTTCGCCTCGATGGGGAGACCTATGGCGTTAATGTGATGCAAGTGCAGGAAGTGCTGCGCTACTCGTCTATTGCGCCAGTCCCTGGTGCGCCAGACTATGTGCTAGGTATTATCAATCTGCGCGGTAATGTCGTTACCGTTATTGATACCCGTAAGCGCTTCTCTGTCGGTGAAGGTGATATCAGCGACAGTACGCGTATCGTGATCGTTGAAACGGATGAACATGTCGTGGGTATCTTGGTAGATAGTGTGTCTGAGGTGGTGTACCTGCGCCAGTCAGAAATAGAGAGCCCACCGAATGCCGGCCATGATGAGAGTGCTCGGTTTATTCAGGGGGTTTGCAACAAGAACGATGAATTGCTGATTCTTGTGGAGCTAGATAAAATGCTCACCAATGAAGAATGGTCAGAGTTTAATAACCTCTAGTGGTCGAAAAAGCCCGTAAACGTTACAAAGGATCCGTTTTAGCAGTTAATTGATGTGGTAATTGAGCGCCTATGCCGATATTTGAAATAGCTCTTGTGATCAGTGCCGTCGCTATCGTGGTGAGTCTGATCTTGTTGCTGGGTCAGCGGCGTACTCTGTCGCGTCAACTTGAATCACAGCGCCAAGACATGCAAGCCAATCAATTAGCGTTCTATGGTATGGCGAAGCATGTGCGGGGATTGCAAAAAGCCTTGGATTCAAAAGGCGGGGCTAGTCCTGCTAACCCTACTAGCCAACAAGCGGGCGATAGCCTTGATTCTTCCTCTGAGCAGGCCAGCCATACGAAGCTGCAGCGCAGCGCGGCGGATCTGCAGATGGATGATGCGGAACGATTGATGTCTGCCGGTGCTGATGCCGCTAGGCTTGCGGATGAGCTCGGTGTTTCTCGTACTGAAGCTGAAATTATTGCTCATATACGTCCGCTGAGATCTGCCGGGGGTCCGGCATCAGCGCGTTCAGGAAAGCCTGCGTCGCCGCCCTTTGGTGGTAAAAAAGTCCGCGCTTAACACATCGATAGAGAGTCATGCGTCTCTGCTCTTGTATCGATCGTGATGTAACAATAATCATGTCTCGCTGCGGGTAGGGCGAGGAATTCCGGGCGTGCGACCTTCAAGCATGTAAGCCAGTGAGATAATTTCGGCGACTGCCACATACAAAGGTTCGGGTACCTCGTCATTGAGCTCCATGGCATACAACGTCTGGGCCAGTTCTGTCTGCTCAAAGGTAGGGACTGCAAACGCCCTTGCTATCTCGATAATCTCTTCTGCCAATTCGGCCTCACCGCGAGCCGTTATCTTTGGCGCATTTCGGCCATCATAATAGAGGGCGACGGCGATAGGGTCAGGTTTGTGCTGGACAATGTCGACAGCTCCTTTCTTTTGGTGAGTTGAGGGGTTAGTCGGTCGGCCGTTCCCCGGCTTGTCGCTGGAGGGGGGCTTCATGCGCGGGTGTCAACGAGGTGGCTCGACAGATTGCCGGGCGTGTGTGATGGCGTGCCTTGGTAAACATCTATGAGTATATCAATGCCGCTGTTCTGCAATGACGTCGCCAGACGCTCCTGTAATTGTGACTGATGCTCGTGCAACAGGGCGAAGGTATCCGCGCTATTACTCCAGATCGACGTCGACAGGGTTTTTCCTTCCGTATAGTTGATGATGGCGCTCA
>JBLHRT010000248.1:0-4475 GCA_047626255.1 Candidatus Azotimanducaceae bacterium | reverse complement strand
GAACATAGCTGACAGGGCTGCATCAAGATCCGCGGTTGTTGTGGGCTTAGGAAAGTGAAACCTAAAACCAAACTCGGCATAGAAATCCGCATTGCCGGCTGCTGCCATTGGCGTCATAAGTGATAGTCGCACATCGTTAAAGCGACCATCTTGTTGTATTGCTATGCCCAGCATTAACCCGCGCGTAACCGGCGTCCATATCAATAAACGCGGCTACAAAGGGCTTCAGGAGTGGGTCGTGACGGGCATTGTGCTGGTCGAGTAATTGCAGCGCCACGGCGCTACGCATCCGTTTCACGAGCTGATATCCATAAGGCGCGACAATGACTATCATCAAGAAAATGATACCGACGATGAAATATTCGTAGTTCTGCAAGCTCTTAGCGCTCAACCCCTCGCGATTGAGTTTCAGGCTCTGCCGGTTTCTGATAGTGGTGTGGGTGGTGGCAAGTGCCGCGCTGGATCGGGCAAAATGTTAGTCCATCACGCCCCCGCGAAGACCTACGTTTGTTCGATCGCCGAGTGAGCTCAGGTGAAATTTGGCCCACGCGCTGTGCTTATCAATGGATGAAACGTAGATCTCAAAGATCATGGCGCTTACGAGTAGCGTCGCTGTGGCAACCACAACACTAACGCCAGCAAGTACAAAATAGATAGGGTGCCAGCAGGAGTTTTCACTTATTTCAGTGATTTGACTTTTTGTCTTCATAGCACCCTGTGAACAAGCGTTGTCGCGGTCAGTGCTACGATTAAGCATAGACGACAGTGGGCAAAATAGCGTCAATGCTGGAACCGTCCCAAAGACTGGGTCCCGCGCGGAAGATTATTCTGTGTGATAGGTGGGTAGGGGGCTGCTGCCTCATGTCGGAGGCCCTAAGATGTGCCCGAGCCTCAGTTTTGGACTACTCGACGTGGTTCCTCTTTGACACACTATGGGTCTATATTGGGGTCTATATTGGGGTCTATATTGCGTAGGATTGAGTTATGCGCGCGATTTAGTGATGATAGAGACCTCCCAACAGTACCTTTCGAGACGTGCGATGTTGTGTGACCTCATCTATTGGAATGTCTTATGAAGAACTTCACGATGATCGTGCTAACTCTAGCGCTGCTGGGTGGTTGCTCAAAAGAGCCTGCGGCAGTGTCTGTGCCCATGTCCAGTTCTGAATTCACGGTTGTTGAGGCTACGATCAACGATATCCAGGCTGCGCTGGCGGCGGGGCAAGTGTCTTGTCGCGAGGTGGTACAAGCCTACCTTGACAGAATCGAGCTGTATGATCAGCCCCGCGGCATCAATGCCATCATTTTGATCAACCCGAATGCCTTGAGTCGTGCTGATGAAGTCGATGTTGCGCTGGCTAATGGCGCGGTGCTACCGGATCTGTTCTGCACCCCTATTGTTGTGAAAGACAATTTTGACACGTTTGATATGCCCACCAGCGGTGGGTCCATTGCGCTGAAGCATAGTATTCCACCAGATGACGCGTTCATGGTGCGAAAGTTGCGAGAGGCGGGCGCCATTGTGCTAGCCAAGAGCAACATGGCAGAGTGGGCCTTCAGCCCGCGAGAGACGATATCGTCGTCCTATGGCCGCACTGCCAATGCCTATGACACTGACTATGTGCCAGCCGGGTCTTCGGGCGGCACCGCGTCGGCGGTGGCTGCGAGCATGGCCGTGGCAGGGCTAGGCAGTGACACAGGGAATTCGATTCGAGGGCCGTCATCGCATTTGGCACTGTTTGGTATTCGTTCTACCCTGGGGCTAACGAGTCGTGATGGGGTGATTCCCTTGTCGTTTGATCGTGACATCGCCGGTCCAATGGCGCGTACGGTTGCGGATGGTGTGCGCCTGTTCAACGTGGTGGCGGATTATGATCCTGCGGATTCCTTGGCTGTGCCAGCTAAACGCGAAGCAGATTACCGAGTTTTTCTGAGGCCAGACGGCGTGCGTGGCAAGCGCATCGGTGTACTACGCGCGCTGGTTGATCACCCTGATGCTGACCCAGAGATCACCGCATTGTTTTTAGCTGCCATTGAAGATATGACGGCGGCCGGCGCGATCATTGTTGATCCGTTTGAGATTTCACGGTTTACCGAACTGACAGCGAATATGAAGTTTTGCCGTTCGTTTCGTTATGACATGGGGGTGTATCTTTTGAGTCTTGAGAATCCACCCATTAGCGACGTAAATGAAGTGTTGGCTAGCGGTCAGTATGGATCCGATGCGAAAGGGGGACTGGAATTTTTTGCTGACTATCCGATGGATAAGGCGCCAGATAAGTGGGAGCAACCTTGCTTGCTTTGGCCGAAAAACGTACAGCGTAATTTATTGTTAGTCAACACTATTGAGGCGATGGACCGACATAACGTTGATGTGCTGGTCTACCCCTCCTGGTCTAATCCACCCGCACATATTGATAAGGCCCGAGCTGAATACAAAGGTGATAACAGTCAAACACTGGCGCCAGCTGCTGGATTGCCCGCTGTGACGGTACCGATGGGTTTTTGGCAGGATAAATTGCCAGCGGGCCTGCAGCTATTGGGTAGGCCATACAGTGAAGGGGTGTTGATTGAGGTGGCCTTTGGGTATGAGCAGGCAACCGGCCATCGGCGTGAGCCGAACGGGTTGGAGTAAGCCATGGTAATCTGCGCAAGGCGAGAAGGCGAGAAGGCGAACGCGCAGCTGGATTTATGGGCGCATCGCTTGCTGTTAACTTATTCTTTGTTTTACGGTATGCCTGCATGGATGAGCCAAAATATCGCGTTGTATTTAGCGGCGAGCTCACTGGAGAATTTGACCACGCAACCACCTGCCTACGACTGGCTAAGTTGTTTGGCTTGGATGATGAACGAGCGCGGAGATTGTTAACTGAGCGCGACTACATAATCAAAAGTAACCTGACGGAAGCCAGGGCAATGACTTATCTTGTTCGAATGGCTGAGGCGGGTTGCGAGAGTTATTTTCAGGAGGTCGTTGATACGGATGTCCCTGAATATCAAGAAAAGCGCAGTAACTCCGAGCGTCGCCAGCGTGCCCGAAGGCCCCCTCGTGCTGGTGCTATAGTCCCTGATCGCCGTATAGCACCGCGTCGCTCCTGCGACGTCAGGCAGTTTCGTGACATCGTTCGTCATGGCTCCGTGATCCCGCTACCTTATCTGAGCTACACCCCGGTTGTTGATGCTTAGTGCCGGAATGTCGTGCCACATGGCGTGTTTAGAAAGCGATCGAGCTGCCCTTCGTGGGAATAAGTGCGTCAATACCCTTGTCATGCCACAACTTTTCAGCCAGCGCATTCAATGATTCAGGTTCTCCATGCACCAGTACAACGGTGGGCTGGTTGTCAAAATGGCCGACCCAATCTATGAGGCCTGCTTGTCCCGCGTGCGCCGAAAAGCCGTTAATAGTCGCGCATTGAGCTTTCACAACAAACTTTTCACCAAGCATTTTGATGGCCTGGGCGCCATCTACCAAAAGACGACCGAGTGTGCCGCGCGCCTGAAAACCAACGAAGATAATGGTATTGCGTTTATCCCAGATGCGTTGTTTGAAATGCTGCCGAATCCGCCCGCCGGTGCACATGCCACTGCCCGCGATGACGATAGCGCCGGAAGAAATTTTATTGATATTCATCGAGTCCTCAGTTGTGACAGACAGTTTAAGCTGTGGCAGGAAGTTCTCCAGCACCGATTTATCCTCGGAGCCTAGTTTTCTGATATCCGTGCGATCCATGGTATCCATCCATCTGTCGTAGACCCGTGAAACCTTTATCGCCATGGGGCTGTCGAGATACACGGCCCAGTTGTCGAGCTCGCCTCGTTTGTGCAGCAGGCCTAGGTAATAAATCAGTTCCTGAGTACGTCCGACTGCAAAAGCAGGAATCATGACATTGCCGCGGCGATTCCATGTTTCGCTTAGCACTGCCCGCAACTCCATCAAGCTGTTGTCGTCTGAGCGATGATCACGATTGCCATAGGTGCCTTCCATGAGCACGATGTCTGCCTTGCGCAGAAAAACAGGGTCGTTCATAAGGACGGCGTCTTTTTTACCTAGGTCGCCAGTGAATACCAAGGTCTTGGTTCTGGTGCGTTCCGTTAGAGTAAGTTCGATGATAGCGGAGCCAAGTATGTGGCCGGCGTCGTGAAAAACGACCGATGCGTTGTTACCTATAGAGAAAGATTTTCCATAGAGATGCGGATCGCATAAATCAAGGGCTTGGATCACGTCAGCTTCAGTATACGCAGGCGTGATGAGGTCCTTACCACGTCGGCTCAGGTAGCGATTTTTTCGCTCAAGGTCACGCTCATATATACCCAGTGAATCCAGGAGCATGATTTCCAGCAGATCAATGCTTGCCTCGGTACAGTAGATGTGGCCGGTGAAGCCATCATGTACCAGTTTTGGCAGCAGGCCTGAATGGTCGAGATGCGCATGTGAAAGAATCACCGCATCAATATTTGCGGGATCAAACGCAAAG
>JBLHRT010000247.1:0-4489 GCA_047626255.1 Candidatus Azotimanducaceae bacterium | reverse complement strand
GACTCAACAGTTTGAGGAAAGCCCGGAACTGCTTGGCTTACAAGCCACAGCTCAGTACCAACTGAAAAATTTTGGTGAAGCCAAGCAGTTACTGCAGCAGTCACTAGCGATGAACGACAGTCCCCGTCTGGAGGTATTGTTGTCGAAAGTGATGCAGCGTTTTGAGAAACTCACGGTCAACAAGAAAATGGCCGTCATCGTCTTACAAAAAGAAACTGATGCGGGAAATTACGCGACGGCCATTGCCGTGGCGCGCTTGGCGATACGGAAATTTCCTAACGACGAACTGCTTTACACGGCCTATGGCCGTGCTCTGCTGGAAGCCTCCCTGCTCGATGAGGCAGAAATTGCCCTGCGAACCGCGTTGCAGCTCAATCCCAAGAATGTTGAGGCGCGCAAGCTCATTGAGGAAATCAGAGCGACCAGCGAGGCCCAGACTAGCGAAGAGATGGCCGAATGGATTAGCATTGCCAAGGATAAGGTTGGCGATTTCGTTGTGACATTCCTGGCCTTGTTCGCGGCATTTCTGACGAGTTCACTGCTCGCCCCGGTTGCGCTGCACTTTAAACTTGGTAACGCCCGTAAGGCCTTTGAAGAGGGCAAATATGATGACTTCACGGACCTCATCGAAGGGCTTCTCGACGAAGAGAATTTCGTACCTTTGCGCGCTAACTTTCGTTTTATGCTGGCAAAGAAAACTTATATCGAGGCGCAGCAAATCCTCAACAAGTACGTCAATACTTTGGAGCGCCTGCCAACATTGTTGCGCATTTTGGAGCGCGAGCATGAGAAGCTTAATGGAACAGAGTAAATTTCGCAGCGGGTACAAACTAGAAAGTTTACTCGGCTTAGCGGCTATCGTTGTATTCATGCAGGGTTGTAGTAGCCAGCCAACGGTGGCACCTCAAAACCACCCGCTGGAGCAAAATGCCCATAACACGATGTTGACGTATACGGTGAGCCCGATGACGGTCGCTAGTCACAAACAGTTGCACTTGACCTTGCAGACGGCGACGGCACATTTCCAGCGCCTCGACGACCCGGCGGGCCAGTGGCGTATTGCCTACTTGTCGGCCCAACATGCGCTGGCCCAACATGACTTGCAGACACTCAAGCGCCATGTCGATGTCATGCAGCAACTCGGCACCCGCCTCGCACCCGCAACGGTGGCTTACGCCAATGCCATTATGCAAGGGCATGTCGAAACGCAGGGGCCCTATTACCAACGCGCCCTTGCAGCCGCGACCAGCGGACTTGAGCGCGCCGTCGCCCTGACCTATCTGGAACGTCATACTGAAGCCATGACACTCATGGACGCGAGCTTCACTGACCAGCCTGGCTCACGGGCGTTTGTCTATTACCGATTTGCGATGACAGCCCAGTCTGCCAGCGCCTACCAGCAGGCACTGGCCTTTTATCAGCAGGCACAGGATGCCCGCGGCATTGCAGATGTGCTGGTGCGCCTAGCGAAACTGGCGGCCGTCAATGAACAATTAGCGCAAGCGCGAGCTTACGCTACACGCGCAGCCAGCGTACTCACCGCTGCGGGTGATGCCAAGCGTGCCGGGCAAGTTGATGCCTGGCTAACGAGACTCTAGGGTGTGAGTAACCGTGATGGCGAAATCGACCCAGACATTGTCTCAGTCTCAATAGACACTACGCAGAGCACCTTACCCTGGACAATCATCGAATTCATTGGTCGTAAACCCGCAGAAATGAGCCGCGGGCTCATGGATATCATTGGTCTTATTTCTGTCGCGTTGGCATCCAGTGTTCATATCCTTGCGCCCCATCGGCGCCAAATCTTCGTCAGCCTTTTTATTCGCCAGCTCTACAACACGGGTGTCAAGGCGCTGTATATCAACGGTGTTATCGCCATATTCATTGGCGGACTGCTGATGTCCCGATTGTTTGACTATGTGCCCCGGCAGGTGCTCAGCACCCAGTACAGTTATCTGTTTGTGGTCATTGTCTTTCGTGAATTGGGCCCGCTGATTTCAGGCATTATCCTGATTGCCCGCTCAGCCACGGCTATTACTTCAGAAATCGGTTATCTGAGGATGACCCGCGAGTTTCAGGTACTACATGGCTTAGGTATTAATCCTGTATTTATGTTCCTTCTGCCTGTATTTTTCGCGTTTCCCATCTCGCTATTTCTGATGTTTATCTACTTCAACTTTGTTTGTCTGTTGTCAGCCTATGTGTTCATCCTGTTTTCTGACCCCAGCTTGAATTTTCTTGAGTTCCTCGCCAACATCCTCAATCAGATCAGCCTCAATGAGATCGCTATCAACTCTGTGAAGGCGATTCTGGGTGGCATGATGATTGGTGTTGTCTCGATACATTACGGTGCCAGGGCAACGTCTAGCTTTGATGATATCTCGACCGCGATTTCCAGTTCGACCACTGTTCAGCTTATGATTTTTTTTATGCTGAATGTCGTGCTGTCCTTACTCGCTTATACACAATAGGTACCTGCAATGAGTGTCGAGATTCGTGATGTTCATATCGAGTACCCAGACCGATTGATTTTCGACGCCGTTAACCTGTCTGTCGCCGATCATGAATTGGTGGCTATCCACTCCCAGGTGCTTGATGGCGGTACCAGCTTGCTCAAAGGCGTCGCCGGATTGCTGAATGACGTAACGGGTCAGGTGTTGTTCGAGGGCGCAGATCTACTCAAGTCGCCTCCGTCCAGCCTGTATTTCAAGATCGGTTATGTCTATGAAGATAACGGCCTGCTGAGCATCTACAACATCAGGCAAAATATTTGTCTGCCACTACAGTTTCACACCACGATGAGTGCCGTAGATATATTCAAAGCGGTTGAGCAGGTGTGTGACCTGCTGGGCATCAGCAGCGATTTGCTGGATAGGCGAACCCACGAGCTCAATGATGTGCAAACGCGCATGATCAACTTGGCACGAGCGCTGGTGACGCACCCGACACTGCTATTGATAGATGAGCTTGAAGGTGGCATGTCAGAGGATTATTTAACAACAACCATATCGCGCCTGCGAGAACATCAGCGTGAGCACCCTATGGCTATCATCGCCACCACATCCAGTGAGGTAATACTGGCGCAGGCTGACCGAATCTATAAGATAGAAAATCATGACCTCGTGCCGGAAAGCCGGCAGGATTTATTATGACCGTTGGCGAGCAATAGGCGAGCAATATGGATCAATTGAAAACCTCAGCCTTTGCGCCTTTTGAGGTGGCGAGCAAAGATCGTATTGTCGGGCTGTTTGTTATCGGCGCGGTGTTGCTGATCTTGATGGGTTATATGATCCCGGCTATCCAGAAGCTGTCCGCAGACGAGGGCCTGACTTTCCATACCGAACTGGACCAAACCTACGGTATAGCCCCTGAGGCCAACGTCTCGCTAAGAGGTGTCGTCATCGGCCATGTTGCTCAAGTGGCCATCACGTCAACGGGTATGGTCAGGGTGGATATGTCCTTGTCTCAGGAATATGCTGACTTTTATACACAGGGCAGTCGCCTCGCGGTTGATACCAATATCGGCGTCAATACAATTTTGACGGGGAGTGGTTTGATTCTTACCCCAGGTGCCGCTGATACGGCGCCCCTTAGCAGCGACGCTTACATCCCAACAGACATCCCACAGGGTATTGCTGCTGTACTCGAGGAACTCGATCTGGCCGAACTCACCCGCCAGGTTACGGATATCGTGGAAAATGTGCAGGCGATCACCATGGGTATCAATGACAATCAAGAAAAAATCTACCGTAGTCTCGATAACTTGGAGACTGTCACCCAGAGCTTGGCCCAGGTGAGCGAGAGTTTCCCTGGCATGGTGCAGTCCGTTGATAAGAGCCTGGGCACTCTGGATGTCACCTTAACGCGCGTCGACCAGATAATTCGCACCACCGATACTAATCTGCAGGCCACCCTGCAGAACATTACGTTATTGACAACGCAGGCGACCGTCACCCTCGCTGAAACCAGCGAACTGATGCGCGCCACGAGCCCCGTTATGGAGCAATTGCCTACGGTGTTAATGACGACAGATGTCGCCCTGCAAAGTATCACACGATTGACTGATCAGGTCAGCCAATCATGGTTGCTGGGTGGAGGTTCGCAAAGCCCAGAACCACAACCCGTATTATCCGCTCATCCTCATGATGATGCGGCCTACGACTTGTTGCCCATCTCTGGTGCCACATCTCAATCGCCTGCCCCACCTTTGATTATTGACCCAGGAGTTACCGGTGAACCATAAAAATAATACGCTACTGCTCGTCCTGTTTCTGTGTTTGACCGGCTGTGCCGTATCAACCAACGATACAATATCAGTCTTACCCGCGTTAAAGACAGGCAGTTCAGACCAGAAACTCGATGTGACCGCGCACTTGCCGACCACCGTCGCTGTGCTGCCGTTCGTCAATAAAACCGGCAGTGAGTTTGCTTACACCGTGGTGCGCCGCACCTTGTTCAACCATTTTTCACCGAAGAACTATCGACTACT
>JBLHRT010000246.1:0-4504 GCA_047626255.1 Candidatus Azotimanducaceae bacterium | reverse complement strand
CCTGCCCCTTCTCGAACCTAAAAATACAAAATAAATGTCAACGTCTGCGCATCGGCGACTCAACAGAATATATGATTCAGCGCCCTGACATAACGACGACCGATATCTGCTGCCGACCTATTAAGGCACATGCCTTGTCTCATGGGTATTGCTGAATTTGCGCGCTATTCTAGCTTTTCTGAAGCCACGGCGACAGCCGAGAAACGTTCAAAAAGTCCACTATGACCGATGCTTCATGCACCGCTCGCCAGACGAGCCACCATGGCCTTAAATGTGCTCTGTTTGTTGAGCATAGACATACCCATATTGCGCAGCCAATTGATGCCCGGATCGCTGCTGGTGAACATTCGTTTGAAGCCCTCCATGACCGCCGTCATCAACACATTTGCGGGCTGCCGGGTTCGCTGATAGCGACGCAGTCGATCAATATCTCCGGGCGAACCACCGTCAAACCGACATTGCTGCAACTCTTTCGCCAGCGCCTGGGCATCCGCCAGCCCCAGATTAGCGCCTTGCCCGGCGAGGGGGTGGATGGTGTGGGCAGCATCGCCAATTAACGCCAAGCCCGGCTTCACATAACGCAGCGCTTGACGCTGATGTAGTGGGTATACCTGACAACGATCCACAGCTAGCACATCGCCAAGCACGGATTCAGACGCCAGAGTTAAGCGCCGACACATTTGCTCATCATCCAGCGCCATCAACGCCTCGGCCTCGTCACTCGACCAGACAACAGAGCACCAACGAGGATTAGCCAAAGGCAACAAAGCGAGCGGTCCAGTAGGCGTGAAGCACTGACGCGCAACGCCCTGGTGATCAGCCTCAGTTTCAACGGTCGTCACCAGCGCTTGCTGTTCGTAACTCCACTCGGTGATCTTCACATTTGTCAGCTGCCGCACCACCGAGGCACCACCATCAGCACCCACTAATAAACGTGCCCGTATCTTGGTACCGTCCGTCAAGGTAGCCCGATAGCCATCATCGGTCACCTCCAAGCTATCGAGGCCAAGGCCATAGCAGAGAGTGATCTCCGCATGCGCTGGTGGCTGCTCTGTCTGCGGATCAAGGGCCTGCTGATAAAGAGCTTGTTGATAAAGAGCATGGGTCAACGCCGCATTCTCAACTAGCGTACCCAGATGATCTGATGGGGTCATGGACGCGTCGAACTCGATGGACGCGGTACCACGGCTATCCCAAACCCGCATGCCTGTATAGGGCTGCAGTTGCGCAGAAGCAGCGGGCCAGGCGCCCAAGCGCTTGAGCAGGTTCTCCGATGCCAGATTAATTGCGCTAACACGCGGACTAACGCCTGAGTTCAGCGTAAAGCCAGCGGCCCCGCTAGCTTCTGCCTGCTCGGCAGATTCAAGCAATGTTGCAGGTCCCCGTGGAGCTGATTGTCTGTCAATCAGAGCCACTGACAGTCGCGAGCCCTTTAATGCATTCACCAGCGTCAGGCCAACCAGTCCGCCGCCGACCACCAACACATCAACTTCCGTGGGTAATTTCATCATCAAGCTGCTCGCTCTGCCATAGCTCGCTCCACATCAGCAACGGTCTTGGGAATCATCAGGGTCAATACCTCGTGACCCTGGCGGGTGACCAGGACATCATCCTCAATGCGCACACCAATGCCGCGATAGCGCGCCGGCACACCTTCTAACGATGCGGCAATATAAAGTCCGGGTTCTATCGTTGTGACCATACCGGGCTCAAACACTCGCCATTGGCCGTCAATTTGATACTCGCCAACATCATGAACATCGAGCCCGAGCCAATGGCCCGTGCGGTGCATATAAAATTTCTTGTAAGCCCCGGATAAGATCAACTCATCGACGACCCCCACCAGCAAACCCAATTCAACCAGACCCCGGGTCAACACCCTGACGGCGGCTTCATGGGGTTGGTTCCAGTGATTGCCGGGCTTCACTTCATTGATCGCAGCCAACTGTGCGGCCAGCACGATATTATAAACTTCAGTCTGAGCAGGGCTAAACCGACCATTAGCGGGCAAGGTACGTGTCACATCAGCGGCATAGCACTCATACTCCGCACCCGCATCAACTAGCACCAGATCACCATACTTGATGGTGTCATTATTTTCTATGTAATGGAGAATATTGGCATTGTCGCCAGCACCGATGATTGACGGGTAGGCTGTCGATCTTGCCCCGGCGCGGATAAATCCATAGGCCAACTCAGCCTCGAGCTGATACTCGCGCAAACCTGGCGCCATCTCCCGCATCAGCCGCAGATGACCATCGGCCGTGGCACTAGCGGCCTGGCGCATCATCTGAATTTCCTGAGCGCTCTTGAATAGCCTGAGTTCATGCATGTGCTGACCGAGATGGGAGAACTCTCCTGGCGGTCGACTACCTGACTGCTGATTGGTCGATATGAGGTTCGCCCAACCGATGATCTGGGCATCAAATTCAACGTGGGCACCCATGCCATAGTACAGCCTTGCCTTGCCCTCAATGAGGCCTGGGAGAATGTCATCGATATCATTGATGGGGAACCCATCGTCTAAACCGAATAATTGCACCGCTCGCTCGGGGCCTGTGATCGCGCCGTGCCAACGCTCCTGCTCGGAATCCCGCTCGCGACAAAATAAAATAATTTCACCATGACTTCGGCCAGGAATCAACACGAGTACCGCGTCAGGCTCGGCAAAGCCACACAGATAGTGAAAATCACTGTCCTGGCGAAATGGATAGTCAATATCACGGTTGCGAGCAACAAGTTTGGCGCCAGGCAGAATCGCAATACTGTCGGCTTCCATCATGGCCATCAATTCTTGCCTGCGTCGACTGAATTCTTTTAGAGATATCGTCGGACTCGCTTTCATGCTGCTCCAGACTGATGCGACCATTTATGTCCTATCACCAGCACCACTAGTGGACTGCGCGGGCAACGCATTCCGTAAATATCAACATGGCGGACATGCGTACATACTCAACAATTTCAACCAGGTCTGTCTCGTTGTCTTCGTCGTCCGGGATTTCGTCATCCAGAGCGGCAATTTTACCCAGATCACTCAGCAACTCGCGCAAATCCTCACCCAAGTCTGCGTTCCCGAAGCGTCCTGCCAGACCGAACCCTGCCAGAAACCCGCTACACCATTGACCCAGAGCCAGTGTACGTTCAGCCACGGGATCATCATCATCCGGCAGCAATGGCTCAAAGCTCAACTCTGGATCCTGCAAACTCGCCACAATTTCCTCATAGAGTTGCAGCAGCACCGCCTGCTCAGCCCCCTCAACGGAGGTTTCAAGCCATTCCGCAAGCGTATCGAGAACCAGCGCGGCTTTCATCTTGGAACCCGCCGCCAGCAAACCTGTCACCAAACCATGTACTTCCGAGCCGCCCTGTGGGACGCCTAGGCTGCGCAGACAAGCGATCAAACGGATATAGCTTACGGCCGACTGGGTCATCAGGTTCAACTCAATTGAGAGGTTTACGTCATTATCATCGCCAGAGTCACATTGACCTTGCCCAAGCGCTGCCTCTATAGTATCAAACGACACAACAATTGGTGAGACACCGTTGGAAATAAAAGACCTCGCGGCCAAGATTGACGAATTAATCCAGCTCATGGACGAACTTGAGCGCAAACAGGCTATGATGTCTGACAACCAGACGAGGTGGCAGACGGAGCGTGCTCGGTTGCTTGAGAAAAATGAGCTGGCGAAAACCAAAGTCGAGGCGATGATCATGCGCCTCAAGGCACTGGACCAGGACTAGCAGATGGGCTGTTAAAGCGCCTATTGCAGACTAACTTTTAATTCGATCTTGTGAAGCCCATTCCATGAGTAATGTTCAGACAGTCACAGTCTCTATTTTAGATAAAGACTACCAGGTGAGCTGTAAGCCCGAAGAAATAGCTGCATTGCGCCAATCGGCCCAGTATGTCGACAAAAAAATGCGCGAAATCAAGGATGGATCCGCGATTCTTGGGCTCGATCGTATTGCGGTGATGGCGGCCCTCAATATTGCCAACGATTATATTATTGAAAGCCAGAAGACGGGCAATGTGATCGATACCCAGGCTTCGGAGATCGATCAATTGACCGCAAAACTCGATCAAGCGTTGGTTCGTCTTAAATCTATTAATCGCTGAGCACAAACTACGATATACTGTCTTATAGATTCCCTGGGTTGCGCGCCAGTCTCCATGTCCTAAACCCTTTAAGCGCTTACCAGGAGGTCTTTTTCCATGGTGAATGTGCATGTCCGGTTTTCCGGAACGCCTGTAGCCTGTTAGAGGCCACCGCCTTGAACCGCTGGGTTCAAGGGCTTGCATGACAGCGGCAATTTGGGGAATTTTTACACGTTTGTTTGGTACCTGATAGCAAAGCTTGATAGCAGAGTACCTACGCGACTCGTCCCACTGACTCTTGAACTTCCCCATGCGCGACGCCTTAGATACAGGACCTATCAGCCGTCCAGGACTGTCTACCCGCTTAGGGCTGCCTACCCGCTCAGGGCTGTCTACCCGCTCAGGGCT
>JBLHRT010000245.1:0-4538 GCA_047626255.1 Candidatus Azotimanducaceae bacterium | reverse complement strand
GACTCTCATTCGCTGAAAAAAAAAATGATTATTCACCAATAGCCGTGAGCACACAACTACAAGCCTCTTGATCGCCATATCAGTACGTTTGCACACAGCAGTCGGACCAGCGATGACTAGCCCAGATAACGACGATCCAGCTCGTTTTGGATCACGGTAATACACTGGGAGGCATGCAGCATCAAAGGCCCCAGAGACAGCTTATTAACGCCCTGACGTTGCATTGACTTGAAGGTCTTCTTTGGCATGGGCACGTGATCGGTCAAGAGGAACACGGCGTTAACGGGAATCTGCGCCTCGCGAACATCTTCGCCCTTCGGATCAAGCACATACACGGGACCCTCAGCGACCCGCGCCTTCACCAGATGCTCAAAACTAATGGCCGTCACTTTAACCCCGGATGGCGTCAACACACTGGCTTCCTTGGTCAACCCTTGACCGTGCTGAAGAGCCGTCTTAATCACATTGAGCAGAGCTGCCTCAGTGGTTCCTCCGAGATCACCAAGCTGCTCACCTTGAAGACTAATACAACGGGAAAAATCATCAGAATCCTCGAGCACCAAATGCAAGGTCGTATCCTCGCGATGGCCTTTGGAGATCATCAGCGCGTTAGTGATCATATGGGCCAAGTATTCAACATGGGCACCGGTACCGACACTCGCTATAAACGTCGCAGGGTCGGTGCTGGCCGCCCTAGCTCGTACAATAAACTCGGGCATGGGCTATTGCTCTGCGAGACTGGCATAGAAAGTTTTCACCAATGCGCCGCCACGGGAATCACCCATCAGGCCCTGATGCATTTTGTTCATGACATAAGCGATAGAGCAACGCGCATCCTGATCAATAATCGCGATAGATCCACCCCAGCCACCCCAGAAACAGGTGTTGGCATTGGGCGACACGGGCGCCTTGGGATTATTCAGACCAAAACCTAGACCAAAGGCCATAGGCACGCCCAGCACCAGGTCCGTACCACTGATACGCTCAGCCATGATCATCTTGGTCGTAGCCGCCGACAACAAGCGCTTACCTTGAGTCTCGCCACCGCAGGCGAGTAAGGCGTGAATCTTAGCAACGGCACGGGCGTTGCCGTGTCCATTGGCAGCCGGGATCTCAGCGTGGCGCCAGGCGTCGGTGCGCGAGTCCAGCGCGTTGGCGACGGGACTGCTGAAAGTCCGCGCGGCAATTGAATCTTCATCTCCCGCCCCCACGATAGACCCGTTGCCGCCCTGCGGCGGGACGAGATCACAAATACGTGGGAACACAGCATCGGGGACCCCGATATAAAAGTCAGCATCAAGCGGACCAGCAATCTCTGCAGCAAAGAAGGCCCCCAGTGACTGCCCAGTGATACGCCGCACTACCTCACCGATGAGGTAGCCTTGTGTCAGGGCGTGGTAACCTGAGGCACTACCTGGCTCCCACCAGGGGGCTTGGGCGGCCAACAAACCCGTGATCTTGTCCCAATCATAGAGATCCTCAGTACTCACCTTCTGGTCTAAACCAGACAGGCCAGCGGCATGATTCAGCAGATGCCAGACCTTGATCTGACCTTTACCGTTGGCTGCAAATTCGGGCCAGTAACGCGCCACCGGTGCATCGAAATCCAGCTCACCACGGTCTGCAAGCAACAGCGCACACAAAAACGACATGGTCTTGGTCGTGCTATAGACATTGGTGATCGTATCCGCGTCCCAGGCCGCCTCGCTGTTCTCGTCCCGTCGACCGCCCCAGATATCAATAACCATCTCACCATCAACGGTCGCCGCAAATGAGGCACCGAGATCAGCTCCTGAGGCGATGCTGTCAGCCAGCACAGTCTTGACTGCCTCAAACCTGGGGTCGCAGTGCCCAGCTATGTCTACTGTCATCGGTCAATTTCCTCGCCATAAAAATTCAGCTATCAAAGCACTCGGGATGCGTCCTTGGCAAGTCTTCTGGTTGACCGTAAAACGACGAGCGCCATGATAAGTCAATGAAACCTCGCTGCACCTCTTAATAGATCCGTTAAGCCATTGACTTGCCAGGCAAAGGCACTTGGCGCCATAAAAATGACACCACGACTGACTCGGCTACGATTGAATAATACCGACTCACGCCCACAGCAGAAAAGTTTTCCACAATTTCTGTGGATAAGTATGTAGATAACTTTTAAAAACAGCCTCAGCCCGCGTGTTTATTGCGCCGCGCGGCGATTGTACGTTTTTTAACCAGCTATTAGCTCAATCCTTAAATATCAACAACTTACAATTCTTTGACTCGTGACACTCGACATAATGGGCGCGCAATCAAGTACAAATCCGCGCGCGGGTCAGATTGTGAATAAGTTGCACCGGAAAAATGTACTTTACCCTATAATTTCCTGCATCAATGACCAAACAACAGCGGAATACTCGACATCTGACCCTCGATTATGGGCGACAAAAGCCCTAAAAAGACAGCGGCTTTGGCTAATGCAAGAGCATAAGCGACTATTTTTTGGCGATCAACTGATAGGTAGGCAGCCCCCTTTAGATACCCGCGCAGCGTCGAAAAACGCACATCAGACATGCGCCTTTTAGCGAAGCAATACCCCTGACTACCGAGCGCTAGAGGGGCTCGGAAAACCGACCATCATTCGCCATTACCAAAGACAAACCGTCAAACAATGTGGTTCAGCCGTAACGAAAATCGTTTTGCGTCAAGATCACTGGAGACCATCGCCGTCTTCTGGTAATTTGCCATCCCATCATTTCCAGACAATCTGAGCTCATTATGGGTGCACTATCGAACTTCATGGGTGACCTTGGCGTCATTGTAAAGGTGGCACGACAGAAGCCTGCGCCCGATAGCCAGATCGGCTCAATCGGCCGATTAGTAGAACGTCATGCGGTAAGTCACCCCGACGACGTCGCATTAATGTGCGAAGAGGACGTCGTGTCTTGGCAGACGCTTAACCGCCGCGCTAACCGAGTAGCCCATAACCTGCAATCTCACGGCGTCAAGCACGGAGATTGCGTCAGTATATTTATGCAAAATCGTATCGAGTTCGTTGTTTGCTTGATAGGTATGACCAAACTCGGCGCTGTCGCCGGATTGATTAACACCAACCTGACCCTGCGCGCCCTGACTCACTGCATCAACCTTATCGATTCTAAAAAGTGTATCGTCGGCGAAGAACTCATCGATGCCCTCGACGCCATCAGGCCAGACCTGAGCCTCAGCGCACCGACAGACTACCTATTGGTTAAAGATAGCGGTGAACACAAGGCGCCCGATTGGATGACACCGCTCGACTCTTTTGATGAGACCCTTAACGACGCCAACCCACCAGAGTCGAGCCAAGTTCGACTCGGTGACAAGGCTTTCTACGTCTTTACCTCAGGCACCACGGGCCTACCCAAAGCCGCGATCGTCTCACACAAACGGGTTATGTATGGCAGCCAAATGTCGGTAATGGCAGTTACCCGCATGACCCGCAAAGACAGAATGTACAATTGCCTACCTCTGTATCACAGCACCGGCCTGATCATTGGCCTGGCCTCCGCCCTTCAAGTCGGCGCCTCAACCGTCATCAAACGACGATTATCTGTCAGCAGCTTCTGGGATGATATTCGACGCCATCAGTGCACAACGTTTGTTTACATCGGCGAGTTCATCCGCTATCTGATGAGCCGCCCCGAATTGCCAACCGACGCCATCAACCCTATCCGCGCTATCGTCGGCAACGGCTTGCGACCAGATATTTGGCATGGGTTCAAGAACCGCTTTGAGATTGAGCGCATTGGCGAATTTTACGGGGCCAGCGAGGGAAACGGCGGGTTTGCCAATGTTTTCAATAAGGACTGCACGGTTGGCTTGGCCACGGCACCGGTGAAATTGGTGGCCTATGATATCGCCGAGGATGCTATTTTGCGCGATGATCAGGGTCGATGCATTGAGGTCGCTGACGGCAAACCCGGCCTGCTTCTGATTCAGGTGACAGACGGCGCTAAATTTGAGGGCTATACCGATGCTGAGGCATCAGCTAAAAAACTCGTCAAGGACGTAGCGATCAGCGGTGACGTGTATTTCAACAGCGGCGACTTGATGAAAACAATCGACGTGGGTTTCAGTTTTGGCAAAAAACACTATCAATTTGTCGACCGAGTTGGCGACACCTTTCGCTGGAAAAGTGAAAACGTCTCTACCAACGAAGTAGCAGAAATCATCAACGCCCACCCGGAGATTATTTTTAGCAACGTCTACGGCGTCGAACTACCCGGCGCCGATGGCCGCGTCGGCATGGCGGCCGTTGTCTTGCGTGACGACATTAATCTTGCCGTCGCCGACCTACGGGCGCTCTCAAAACACATCATCAGCAACCTGCCCAGCTATGCGCGACCGTTGTTCATTCGAGTCCTGCGGGAATTACCCACGACCACGACACACAAACTACAAAAGGTCGAGCTGTGCAACCAGGCTTACCATCTCGACAAGGTCACCGATGACTTGCTTGTACTCAAGCAGGGCGAGGCCTGCTATACCCGTCTGGATACCGACTACTACGATAAAATCAT
>JBLHRT010000244.1:0-4595 GCA_047626255.1 Candidatus Azotimanducaceae bacterium | reverse complement strand
TGAATATGGCCGCATGGGAATCACGACACATATCATCTCCTGCGTTTCGCCGAAGCATGCACATGCGACCTACGATGCGTTCACCAGTAAAAATTTCAGCTTCTAGACGATAAAAAGTAGAACGTAACATATTGTTCATAGCCGCTCGCTACCTGATTGGTGCGTGGCAACGAGCGGTTAGATAACTTGTGAATTGAGGATAACAGATGAAACTTGGCATACTTAACGGCTATTCAGGCCGCAACATAGATGTTGGTATCGAGAAAATAAAGGCCGCGGAAAGCATGGGCTATGATTCGGTCTGGACGGCAGAGGCCTATGGCTCCGACGCGGTGAGTCCCGCCGCATGGATTCTTGCCAGCACCACTAAAATTAAAGTCGGCACGGCGATCATGCAAATGCCTGCGCGTACACCTGCGTGTACAGCGATGACAGCGATGACCTTGAACCAGCTCTCCCAAGGTCGTTTCATTGTTGGTCTGGGTGCATCAGGACCGCAAGTGGTCGAAGGCTGGCACGGTGTCGCTTATGGTCGTCCCATTACGCGAACGAAGGAATACATTCAGATTTTACGTAAGATCATGGCCCGTGAAGGCCCCGTTGAGCATCAGGGATTTCACTATTCACTGCCCTATCAGGGCGAGGATGGCACGGGTCTTGGTAAGCCACTAAAAAGCATTATGCTCGCAGATACCGACATTCCGATATACACGGCGTCAATTACGCCCGCCGGTTTAGCGGCGAGCGCCGAAGTGGCTGATGGTGTTTTTCCGATCTGGATGAGTCCTGATCGTTATGATGTATTCGATGCAGATATATCGAAAGGTCTGGCCAAGAGTGGTCGCAGCCTGCTTGATTTTGATATAGCGCCTTTTGTCACCTGCATCATGGGTGATGACGTGGAGCAATGTCGTGTGCCCGTGAAAGCGAGTATGGCGTTGTACATTGGTGGTATGGGTGCACGGGACAAGAACTTTTATAATGATTATGCCAAGAAACTCGGCTATGAAGATGCAGCGATCAAGATCCAGGATCTGTTTCTAGCAGGTAGAAAAGATGAAGCCGCCGCAGCCGTCCCTGACGAGTTGGTTGATGCCGTGCATTTGGTGGGACCCAAAGAGCGCATCATTGAACGTTTGCAAGCCTGGAAGGCCGCTGACGCTCGAGGCGAGGTGGGTAGTATGTTGATCGGTGCGGGACAAACAGAAGCGCTCGAGTTGATCGCTAGCGAAATGTTGTAAACGCGGCCTATGACTTACAGCATTAACGCTTGTCAATCGATTCACGATATTGGACAGGCGGCGTGGGATGCGTGCGCCAATCCGAAACGCCTTAACCCCGCCAGCGAGATTGAGTATGACCCGTTCCTGTCTTTTGCGTACTTGAGTGCGCTGGAAGACAGTGAGTCTGCTGTGGCAAAAACCGGGTGGGCGCCCCAGCATCTGAGTTTAGTGTCCGACGCAGGTCAGATCGACGCGGTGGCGCCGATGTATCTTAAGGGTCACTCCCAGGGTGAGTATGTCTTTGACTTCGCTTGGGCGGATGCGTTCGAGCGTGCTGGCGGACGTTATTATCCTAAGTTGCTATCGGCGGTGCCCTTTACACCGGTTACGGGTCGTCGTTTGCTAACCGGCGACAGCCCTGAGGGTGAAAAGCGCGAAGCGCTGTTGGTGTCCGGCATGATGCAGTTAGCATCGAGCCACGATATTTCTTCCGTGCATGTTAATTTTGCGGCCAAGCCGCAGTGGCAGCGCCTGGGGGATGCGGGGTTTTTGCAGCGCACGCATAACCAGTTTCACTGGCAGAACAACGGCTATGCCAGCTTCGATGATTTTCTCAATGATCTGTCAGCGAAGAAACGCAAAAATATTCGCCGCGAGAGGCGTGAGGCGCTGGCAGGTGGCGTGACCATTGAGCAGTTGCAGGGAGCGGCCATTGAGGCGCATCACTGGGACGCCTTCTACGGTTTCTACATGGATACGAGCAGCCGCAAGTGGGGTTCGCCCTACCTGACTCGGGCTTTCTTCACCCAGATCGGTGCGACGATGGGTGATGATATTGTCTTGATCATGTGCCAGCGAGAGGGACGCTATATAGGCGGTGCCATCAATTTCGTTGGCAGTGATTGTCTGTATGGCCGAAACTGGGGTTGTCTTGAAGAACATCGTTTTCTGCATTTCGAGGTTTGCTACTACCAGGCTATCGATTTCGCTATTAGTCGTGGTCTAGGTCGTGTCGAGGCAGGTGCTCAGGGGCAACATAAGCTGGCTCGGGGATATTTGCCGACCCATACTTACAGTGCACACTGGTTGGCCAATGAGTCTTTTAGAGATGCGGTCGCGAATTTTCTAACTGATGAAAATCGCTATATTGATGAAGAGATCGATTTTCTCCAAGAGCATTCACCATTTAAGCAACCTGAGTCTTGAATTTCAAAATCATATCGTCACCGGCGAGGTTAACAATCAAACCCGCTTGAGCGAGGAGCCTACCTTTGTCATTGCCTTTTTATATCACCGATGTCTTTGCGGAAGGCCCCTACGCGGGCAATCAATTGGCGACTGTCGAGAATGCCGCTGATCTGACCACCGAGGAAATGCAACAGATAGCACTATCTTTTAATTTTGCGGAAACCACGTTTATCACCGGTGGTAATCAAGCCGACGGCTTCGATGTGCGGATATTCACGCCAGCCGCGGAGCTACCTTTCGCTGGTCACCCGACACTCGGTACGGCATTTTTATTGCGTCGGCAATTGTTGGCGCAATCTCATTCCACGAAGACTGCCGCTAAAACCATTACCGATGTGTGTCTGAATTTGGGCGTGGGACCCATACAGGTGACTTTCGGTGATGACGACGTTATCTGGATGCGTCAGCCGCAACCGTCTTTTGGTGATGTGCTCACTGTCGAGCAAGCCGCTGCCAGTCTGGGCCTACAAAGTCACCAGATTGATGATCGTTATCCGGTGCAAAACGTCTCAACCGGTGTCGAGTTTCTCATTGTTCCCGTCAAGTCTCTCGCGGATTTAAGGGCTATTGAGGTTAGCCAGCAGCCTTGTGCTGATGCCATCCTGGCTTTCTGTCCGGGTGCTTACACACCGGATCAAACGCTGGCAGCGCGTATGTTCGCGGCCAGCATGGGTATTGTTGAGGATGCGGCGACAGGCAGTGCCAATGGTTGTCTGGCTGCCTATTTGCTAGAGCATGATTACTTCGGTGAATCACAGATCAATCTAAAGGTCGGGCAGGGCTACGAGATCAAGCGTCCATCGCAGCTGTACTTGCGGGCAGCTAAAACGACAAAGCAGCCTGTTGAGTTTTCAATCAACGTTGGTGGGCGTGTACGCCTTGTTGCTCAGGGAGAATGGTTAGCATGACGTTACGTCTGTTCATGGCAGCAGGTGCCATCGTCGTCTTACTGTTGGTGATGACGTTGAGTGTGCCCATCGTCGCGCGCAGCCAGATTGAATCGACATTAACTGATCTATTCAAGGCCCGAGCGACGCTTGCCTCGGTCTCTATCAATCCTTTCTCCGGTTATGTGGTACTTCGAGATATCACGATTGAAAACGATATTTCGGTGGCGCGACTGGCGCTCACCATGGATGTGGCTGCGCTGCTGGATCGGCGAATCCATGTTGAGACGTCGCAGGTCACGGGTTTGCGCCTGCCATTGAGCTATGCCGAAGACCAACTCAGCATCGGCCAATTACAGTGGCCGCTGGAGGACGGTGGCGACGACAGCGAGACGCCACGTGAGGCGGTGCAGCCACTGATCTGGCAAATCGATAAGCTGCTGTTGGAAGACGCTGCGTTTGCTGTGCAGTATGGTGAACAGGCGCATCAAGTGATCATTACGCGGTTGGCGCTGGCGGGTATGCACAGCGATATGGCCAGAGAGGTCACTTATGAGGTTGACATGCTTGTCGATGCCAGCCATCTGGCTGCCAGCGGCGGAGTGAGTTTAGCGTCCCCTGTGAGTGTGACGAGTCAACTTCAGGCGCAGGTGCGCTTGGATGACTGGCGTGCGTATCTGCCGGTGACCACCACGGGAGATTTACAACTTACCCTGCAGTTGGCTTTCAGTCAGGGCGATGAAATGCGATTCGATACGATGGGCTCGGCACAGCTGGATGAATTTGAATTAGCTGGGGCGTTACCTGTCGCCGTGCGTCGATTGACTTGGCATGGCAAAAGTCAGCTGTCTGTCGTTACGAGAGGCGCTGCTGGAGGGGCGACCGTCAACGCACCTGAAATACTGCCACGTGTCACGGCGGATGGTGTGCTGAGCCTGACAGATGTGGCTATCGAGCCGTTTGGGTCGATCAAACAAGTATCGATCGAGAACGTACAGCTGGACGCGGGGCTTGTGACAGTTCAAGACGTACAGATCAGCGGTCTGAATGTAGCCCTGCAGCGTCTGGTTGACGGCCGTATCGAAGGTTTACCCACCGTGTTGAAAGCAGATGAGACGTTGCAGCAGGCGCCAACGGAGGCGACTGTTGATGCGACTGGCAGCGCGACAGCCGAGACACCAGCGCTCCTGTGGTTGATTGACACGTTGACTGTCGATGGCCAGCTGTTGTTCAGTGA
>JBLHRT010000243.1:0-4639 GCA_047626255.1 Candidatus Azotimanducaceae bacterium | reverse complement strand
TGCTTATGACCAGCAGGATGCTTCCGGGTTTATCCGTCTCAATGCGCTGCGTCTGAGGGTTGCTAGCAAGAAGGGACGTAAGCTCAAGTAGTTCGTCTGGCAGGATCTGTATGCGTTAATCATCCAGGTCCTGCTTTTTGTGTTTGTACTCACACTCGTCATAGATCACGCAGGCACCGCAGCGTGGACTGCGTGCCATGCACACATAGCGGCCGTGGAGGATAAACCAGTGGTGGGCATCAACCATAAACTCATCAGGTATCACCTTTAGCAACTTCCTCTCCACCTCCAGCACGTTCTTTCCCGGCGCGAATCGCGTACGGTTCCCAAATCGAAAAATATGTGTGTCCACAGCCATGGTGGGTTCACCGAAGGCCGTATTCAACACCACATTGGCCGTTTTGCGGCCAACGCCGGGCAGGGCCTCAAGGTCTGTGCGGTTGGCTGGCACCACAGAGTCGTGCTGCTCGACTAGTAGCTGGCACGTTTTGATGACGTTACTGGCCTTGCTATTATATAAGCCGATAGTCTTGATGTATTGTTTGAGACCATCCACGCCAAGAGCGAAGATAGCGGCAGGTGTGCTGGCGACTTCATACAACGGCCCTGTGGCTTTGTTGACGCTGACGTCTGTGGCCTGAGCCGATAAAATCACGGAGATGAGAAGCTCAAAGGTTGAGGCGTAGTTTAACTCAGTCTTCGGCGTCGGATTAGCATCGCGGAGTTTGGTCATTATCTGCACGCGCTTAGTCTTGTTCATAGAGTTCCTTACTACGCCAGTTCGCTGGCGCTCGGTGAGTTGTTCTTGGACGTCAGGGCTGTCATTTCGCCGCGCTGTCGAATCCAGTTGTGTGCCGCGATGAGGCAGCCAAAGCTTATAAAAGCTCCGGGTGGCAGAATGGCCAGTAGAAATCCGTCATAGCCCAGGTCGATTTGCCATTGACGCGCGGACTCACCAAACAACAAGTGCATGTCAGCAAACAAAGTGCCCTTGCCGAGAATTTCGCGCAACGCGCCTAGTAACAACAATACCAGTGCGAATCCTAGCCCCATCATAAATCCGTCTAGGGCAGCATGACGCATGGGTTGGCGACTGGCGTAACTCTCGGCTCGAGCTAGCAGTGTGCAGTTAGTGACGATCAGCGCCACAAATAGGCCGATACGTTGATGCAAGCCGTAGAAATAGCTCTGCAACAATAGGTCTGCGCAGGTCACGAATGTCGCGATGATCAGGATCTGGGCAGGCAGGCGTGTGCTGCCATCGAGTTGACCCCGCAGGCCGCTGATGAGTAGGTTCGAGCAGGTCAGTACCACAAGGGTGACCGCCCCCAGCCCGAGGCTGTTTGCGAAGGTATTTGAGACAGCGAGCAGCGGGCACAGGCCCAGCAGTTGGACCAGCGCAGGGTTGTTGGTCCAAAGCCCTTCGCGAATAATAGTGCGAGCGCTATTCGTCTCAGTCATATCCCGTGTATTTAAAGGCTGTGTATTCAAAGCTTGCTTAGTCAAAAGACGTGCTCCCAGCGCTGAGCGATAGCGGCTGAAGGTTTTTAGGTTGCGGCTGAAGGCTTTCAAATTGCGGCTGAAGGCTTTCAAGCTGCGGCTGAAGGCTCTCAAGTTGCGGCTGAAGGCTCTCAAGTTGCGGCTGAAGGCTCTCAAGCTGCCGCCGCACAGCGCTAATGACAGCCCTGGGAGTAATCGTCGCGCCACTGAATTGATCAAACAGACCGCCGTCACGTTTCACCTGCCAAGCGTCTTCAGGCGTGTTGGCCAGCGAGCGGCCGATAAAACCAAGCGCCCAATCTGAGACGTTGAGCTGGATCTTATCGCCTAGTCCGGGCGTTTCGCTATGCTGGTAGATGCGGACGCCGAGTATGTTTCCCTCGGTGTCGACAGCTAACCAAAACTTGATGGTGCCGTTGTAACCCTGGCGGGTCGTCACCGAGCTAATGTAACCCAGCGTGCCGCTGTCGTCTGTGATGAGATAACCCCCAGCTTGCTGCTTGGTTAATATCACATTGTTGAGGCCCGTGACAGCCACGAGTTGGGCGTTTTCATAGGCCTTTTGATTGTCATTGATGGTCTCAGCACTGAACAGGTATAGGCCGTTAATTAACAGACCGCAACCTAGAGCGAGCAGAGTCAGGCGCATCACACGGGGGTTCATGATGTCACCCCGCGTCGATGATCCAGCAGGGGTACCAGTGCGTTCATCAGCAGGACGGCAAACGCTACGCCGTCTGGATAGGCGCCGACCGAGCGAATGATAAAGGTGATGACGCCAACGCCGATACCAAATAGCCACAGGCCTCTGGCTGTGTCAGGGCTGCTGACAGGGTCTGTGATGATAAAGAACGCGCCGAGCATCGTTGCCCCGCTGAACAGCTGGAACAGCGGTGAACCCAGGCTCTGGGAACTGCCGCTGTCGTAAAACAAGGTGGCGCAGATAGCCAGTGCAGCGAGCATGCCTAAGGGTGCCATGGGTGGAATGACGCGGGTGGCGATGAGGTAGATACCACCGACTGCAAAGCCGCCATTGATCCATTCCCAGCTAACCCCAGCAAACACGCCGAAGCCACTGCTGGTTTGCCAGACTTCGTCAATGGTCAGTGCGCCGCGGAATTTAAAGCTGTCGAGGGCGGTGGCACCACTGTAGATATCGATAGAGTCGATATTGATAGAGCTCATATTGATCGAGCCCAGCCCGAAACACTTTGCATTGACGACATCAATCCATGGTAGGTCGGCGCCGGGCAATGGCCAGTAAGACATGGCCAGCGGAAAAGACACGATCAACGCAGCATAGCCAACCATGGCGGGATTGAACGGGTTATGTCCCAGGCCTCCATACAAATGTTTGCCGAACAGCATACCGAAGGCGCTGCCGGCAATAATGATCCACACGGGTAGCAGTGGTGGTAACGCCAGGGCTAGCAGTATGCCCGTGACCAGAGCGCTGCCGTCCTTGAGGCTTGTCAGCGATCGCCGCCTGGCGCGTAGCACCAGCGCCTCGGTCAGCAGTGCCGTGGCGCTAGCGACAAGGATGTTGAACACAATGCCGATGCCAAAGACATAGCACAGGGCCGCGGTGCCTGGTAGCAGGGCAAATAGAACCTGATACATGATGCGGGGTGTGTCGTGTCGTAGTCCGTCGAATAGCTTCATGAGTCTTTACGCAAAGCGTCGAGTAACGCTTTGCGGTCACCCCTTTGTGGGCGTGCGCGTAGGGCCGTGGTGCTCGTTAGGCTGCGTTGGGTATGTTGCTCAAAGCGCCATTGAGCACTGGCTGCCATTGCAGCTTCATCGTCAAGCTGGCGCTGGGTTTGTTTGGCTGCCTGAAATGTCGCAGTCAATGGAATATTGCTTGGGCAGACCCGATCACACAGACGGCATTCGATGCAGGCCGATAGGTTCAGGTCGACCATTTTTTCTGGCTCAGAGCGGTGCCAGTGCAGCAGTTGTGGTGCCAGCTCGCGTGGGCATGCGGGCTCGCACAGGCCGCAGTGAATACACGGATACTCCACCAGATTCAGGTCATCTTGACCGATGCGGGGCAGTCGTAGGGCAGTGACGCCGGCTTGCTGCACGTCCACCATATCGATGCAGTCAACGGGACAAGGCTCCAGACACAAATCGCAGCCCGTGCAATCAGCGGCGATCACGCTGTGCATCAGTTGCGGGGCACCGATGATGGCATCAACAGGACAAGCAGGGATGCATAACGTGCAGCCGATGCAGTCGGCCTCGCGAATAACGGCGATGCGGGGCGGCTGGGTTTGCCCGCGGTCAGTGTCCAGTGGCAGTATGGGGCGGCCTAACAAGTTCGCCAGATTCTTAATCAAGGCCTCACCACCGGGTGGGCACTGGTTGATAGGAGCGCCCTGCTTGATGGCTTCTGCGTAGGGCCGACAGCCAGGATAGCCACACTGGGCGCATTGGGTTTGGGGCAGACGCACATTAATGAGATCGACGATGGTGAGTTCATCGGCCTGGTAGCGACGCGCTGCCCGCTCCAGCAGTAACGCGCACAGGCAACCAATGACGGTCACAGTAACGACGCCAATGAGGCTGTTGATGAGTAGGCCATTGTCGAGCAACGTGGCGTCGACCATGCTCTCGACAAGGCTGTCGACAAAAGTCATGCGCCCATCCCCGTAAAGCCCATAAAGGCTAGTGACAACAGTCCTGCGGTAATCATATTGATGGCAGCACCCTGAAACGGCGCCGGAATATCGGCGCCGGTCTGTCGCTCGCGTAGAGCCGCGAAAACAATCAGCATCAGTGAAAACCCAACGGCTGCGCCAAGACCGTAAAATATCGACTCAAACAAGCTGTGGTTCTGCCGAACATTCAACAACGCAACGCCGAGTACCGCACAGTTGGTGGTGATCAAGGGAATAAAGAGTCCTAGCACCTGGTGCAAGACGGGTTGGGTCGCGCGGATAACTAGCTCTGAAAATTGGACCAATGCTGCGATGGTGACGATAAAGGCAATGATGCGCAGGTATTCCAGGCCCAGAGGCTGGAGCAGATAATGCTCAAGTAGATAGCTGATGGCGCATGCAAGGGTGAGGACAAATGTCGTGGCCGCGGCCATACCGATGGCGCTGTCGAGTTTCTGGGAGGCGCCCATAAAAGGACA
>JBLHRT010000242.1:0-4647 GCA_047626255.1 Candidatus Azotimanducaceae bacterium | reverse complement strand
GACGGGGATGTCGAGCTCAATAGTTCGTTGATGGGCCCGCTCGCCGCGGACAGAACCAAGCTGCGTACACGTATGATGGCTGCGCTAACGACGGTTCGCGATCTGGATGTTGTCGATGCCAGCAAGGTCAGCGCCATGGGATACTGCTTCGGTGGTATGTGCGTGTTGGAGCTCGCTCGGGCCGGTGCTGATGTGGGTGGTGTCATCAGTATTCACGGCATCTTCTCACCCGGTGACGTGGCTAACGAGGCTATCAGCGCGAAGGTATTGTGCCTGCATGGCCATGATGACCCGATGGTACCACCTGAGCAGGTGTTGGCGTTCGAGCAGGAAATGTCTAGTGCCAGTGCCGATTGGCAGATGCATACCTATGGCGGCACGATGCATGCGTTTACCAATCCGGGTGCCAATAATCCGGGCTTTGGTGCGCTGTACAATCCTGACGCTGATCGGCGAGCATCGCGCTCGATAGAAAATTTCTTGTCGGAGGCGTTCGGCGCATAAGGTTTGTTTATTAATTTGCCAAAGCAGTTACTTATCGCGGCGGGCGTCGTTATTCTGTGCCTAGTGGTTGTGGGGCTAAATATATTGCGCATGACTCATCAGCAGATTGACGATATTCAACCCGCCTTGCCAGACTATGATGAGATACGGGCCTCGGCCCGGGTCGAGAATCTGCCGGTCGCTATTGAATGGCTGGAAACCGCTCGAATACCTTCCCAACGCTCCTTGGTGCTTGATCGCCAGGTCGACCCAGAGCCAGACCTCGCGTACGAGATGACCTTCCCCGCGTTTGTTCTTACGTGGGCAGATGGGCGCCGATTCGTGATTGATGCGGGCCTGTCTCCTGTCGCCGCAGAAGAATTCGCTCGCTCCCTGACGTTGTTCACTGACAGTGGTCCTATGAGGTATGTCGGGGCTCTCTCAACGTTGATACGACCAGAGTCAATAACGGGAATGGGCTTTACGCATCTGCATGTTGACCATACCAGCGGTGCCAATGATCTGTGTGCAGCAGGGGCTGATTTCATCCTCTATCAAACGGTTGAGCAGTTTAATATCTTTAACTACCTGACTTATCAACAAGGTGATCAATTGGCGCAAATGGATTGTAATCTGCGCCTGTTGCTCGCCTCGCAGGACGACCTGTTGCGCGAAATCCAGGGATTTCCCGGCTTATATGTGACGTATGTGGCAGGACACAGCCCGGGTAGTCAGGCGTTTGTCGTTCATGTGCGCCAGGGGAGCAGGGTTGTGACCTATATCGTTGCCGGCGATCTGGCGAATCATCGAGACGGCGTGTTACATAATATTTCCAAGCCTAGCTGGTATAGCCGTTGGGTGGTTCCGGAAAGCCTGCCGCAGCTAGACCAGGCACGGCGTTGGCTTAAGTTCTTCGATGCCCAAGCATCGATTACGGTGTTACTGTCCCATGATCGCCAGGCTTTGCTAGGCAGCGGTATCGGGCAAATGACTCCCGATGCTAACGACTGATTCATAAAGCGGTAAAAACCACCCGAGAATTACCTAAAATGAATCTTTGAGGCGCCGAGTCTGGGCGAACACCGTCACAGGATCGCTGTGCACAAGGCCAAGGGTTTCTTGCAGGTCGATACTGTCAGGGCGCAAGAAAGGGTTGGTTTGCTTTTCTAGGCCCAACAAGGAGGGTACGGTGGGTTTTCCTGCTGCTCTGAGTTGATCTATTTCCTTGACCCGGGCCTGCAGTGTGACATTTTGGGGCTCGACGCTGAGGGCGAAGCGGGCATTGGCTTGAGTATATTCATGGGCGCAGTACACCATAGTATCGTCGGGTAAAGCCCGCAGCTTTTGCAGGCTGGTCCACATTTGCTCCGGCGAGCCTTCAAAAAGTCGACCGCAGCCTAAGGCGAACAGGGCATCACCACTGAACAACAGCTGGTCGTCAGGCAGATAAAAGGCTATATGCCCAATTGTGTGGCCTGAAACATCCAATACCTGTACCTGGTGGTCGCCGAAAGTGAACGCGTCCCCGTCGCCAACCTTGATATCAATACCGGGAATACGCGCGGCGTCGTCCCTGGCGCCGATGATTGTGCATTGCCATTGGCCCTTGAGTTCGAGGTTGCCACCGGCATGATCAAAATGATGATGAGTATTGAAGATATGAGTCAAGGTCCAGCCGCGACTGGCCAGGGCGTCATTGAGGGGCGCTATCTCAGGCGTATCGATGGCGGCGGTTAAATTGTTTGCGCTGTCGTGGAGTAGATAGCCGTAGTTATCATTCAGACAAGGAAATTGGTGAACCTCAAGTTTGGCCATAGGGCTCTCTCTATCAAGCTGTTTCAAAGGATGTCACTTTTCAATACGCATCACGATAACCACTCACCCGATGATCATCAAGTGAGACCGGTCAGACTGTTACCTCAACAACGACTTCAATGGCATGGTCCAGCATGCGCTCGCCGACAAACGTAAACCAGCCGTTAATGGACTGGCCGGCCAGCACATTGGGCAGCCACAAGCGATCGTCGTCCCACATGTCGTCAAATGGCACGTCGGTGGTGCGGGTCCACAGGGGAATGGCCTCTTCCGTCTCGGTGGGCGTGCCCTCATAGTCGGTGGCCGTAAATACATACCCATGGATACGCGGCATGTCCTCGGCGTGGAAGAACAGTTCGCCCCGCGCCTGGACATTTAATGGCGTGATCAACAGCTCTTCCTGCGTCTCGCGAATAGCGCAAGCCATGGGTGTCTCGCCGGGGTCAATTTTGCCTCCCGGACCATTGATTTTGCCAGCACCGAGACCGCGTTTCTTCCGAATCAGTAGTACATGATCATCTTTAACGACGAACAACAGGGTGGCGAACATTTCAGCCTGCCAGTTCTCCCAGTCAATATCAGCGACTTTCATGGTGATGTTCCACACGTTCTGTAAGAGTTTTAACCAGCCAACGGGTTCTTTATTGGATGGCCCAGATAGGTTGCTCAGATAGGTTGAGAGGTTAATGGGTTCGTCCTTGGGCGGCAAGTCGTGCCTGCAAAGGTCAGGGCTGGCCTGCGGGGGTGGCAATCGTCCGTCGCTTCAGACATGATAACCATCGGACAAATATCACTGGTACCCTGCCAATCGGCCAAGCCTGTCGTCAACAATAGGCTTGGCCGATTGGCTGTGTCCCGGTAAAAACAATTAGTGGAGTAAGTAGATGAGCGTATTTAGTGATGACGACAGCAAGATAATGAGATCTTTGATGCTGACATCTTTGGGCTTTGTTGCTCTTACCGTAGGACTTATTGTGCTAGCAAATCTGCTGACCTAATAAGGGTTGGCTAAGGTGGTGAATATTTATTGATATGCGTAGGTATTTATCCCTTGAAAAGTAAAATATCGGCCTAACATAATGAAACAATGGCGACGATTCGTGTCTAAGCAATAGGACATGATCGTTGCACATACTATTCAGACGTGACTTTAGGAGGCCTACATGACTGCAGTGACCTATAACCAGCAATTGCCCACGCTCAGTGCGGGTAGTTTGCAGGGTTATCTGAATTCGGTACAACAAATACCCATTCTCAGTCGCGAGCAAGAGTGCGAGCTGTTTATTCAGTTTCAGCAAGAGGAAGACCTGCAGGCTGCGCGGACGCTGGTGCTTTCGCACCTGCGTTATGTGGCCTATATCGCCAGATCATATATTGGTTATGGGTTGCCGTTGGAGGATCTTATTCAGCAGGGCAATGTGGGCTTGATGAAGTCGGTCAAGAAATTCAGTCTCGATCATGATGTGCGCCTGGTATCATTTGCGGTGCACTGGATCAAGGCAGAGATTCACGAGTACATTCTGAAGAACTGGAAGATCGTTAAGGTCGCGACGACTAAGGCGCAACGCAAGTTGTTTTTTAATCTGCGTAAGGCCAAGCAACGCCTCGGTTGGTTCAGCCACGCTGAGGTGCAACAGGTTGCTGATGACCTTGGGGTCAAACCCGAAGAAGTTCGTGAGATGGAAAATCGGCTGGGTAGTTTTGATGAGAGTTTTGAGAGTACGGCCAGCGACGACGATGATGCGCCCATGGGCCCTGTCACATACCTGAGTCAGGGGCTGAGTGCAGACCCTGCTAGATTGGTTGAGGACGAAGAAGACAATGATCGTAACTTGTCGGGCCTAACCATGGCGCTACATGCGCTGGATGCGCGGTCGCGTGATATTGTTGAGAGTCGTTGGTTGGCTGACAGCAAGGTCGGGCTGAAAGAGTTGGCTGAGAAGTATGGTGTATCGATGGAGCGGATCCGGCAGATCGAGGTGCGGGCTATGCAGAAGATGCAGGGGTCTTTAGAAGCCGCTTAAGGGATAAGTTCTAGCTGCCGGGCCACGGCAACGGCTGATGTGCGGTTGCTCACGCCGAGTTTTCCAAAAATGTTTTT
Source organism: Candidatus Azotimanducaceae bacterium (assembly GCA_047626255.1). Lineage (GTDB taxonomy): Bacteria > Pseudomonadota > Gammaproteobacteria > Pseudomonadales > Azotimanducaceae > UBA4582. The sequence continues at coordinate 248 of JBLHRT010000242.1, read as the reverse complement.
CAGGTGCCACTTAACCGTATTGAGGCTGATAAATAACGTCGTGGATATTGCATTGTTTGTGCTTCCAGATGCAATGAGCGCCAGTATGTTGCATTCCCTATCGCTCAACGGTTCGATCAGACCCGGCGTTGAGTTGCCATCATTGATGATCGCCCGATTAACGGCGCCCGTCTCCGTCGCAATCGAGACGGTAATATCTTCCAGAAAACTCCTTTTAGATGGCGACCAGTTTTCGATCTCACCTTGAC
>JBLHRT010000241.1:0-4660 GCA_047626255.1 Candidatus Azotimanducaceae bacterium | reverse complement strand
TGGCGTTGGTTTATCAGATCACAGAACCTGTCTGTGCCCCCGCACGCAAGTTGCTACCGCCCATGGGCGGCCTGGATCTGTCCATTATCTTGGTTTTTGTTGTGCTCAACCTTGTTGACGACTACCTAGTTATTGCGCCGTTGGCGAAGATGCTCAGCATTCCCGCTGGCGTCATTCTCGGCTTACCGTGAGTCAAGCCGTGAGGCAAGCCGTGAGTCACGTGCTCACCTCGATGCATCTCTGGCAACGTGATGTTGTTAAGGTTCAACACGGATGAAGCATTGGCTAAGTAGCATGCTATGGGGGCTCCTGTTGATGCAACAATTGGGACAAACCTGCCAGGCGGATCAATTTGTCCAATGGCAGGGCTATGAGATCCATTACACCACCCTGAGCAGTCGCCTGATTCCTGCAGATGTGGCTGCCAGCCACGATATCATCCGCGCGGACAATCGCATTGTCACTAACATCTCTATCCGCAAGGACGGCCTACCAATTCGGGCCAGCATTCGGGGAACCGCTACCAATCTGCTCAACCAACGCCAGAATTTGGCCTTTACGGAGGTCATCGAGCAAGATGCGATCTATTATCTGGCCAACCAGCTGGTCGATGTCCGTGATACCCTGCGCTTTGTTCTATTTATCCTGCCGGATGGCGCCAATGACACCTATGAACTGGCCTTTGTGCGGGACTATTATCAATAACAACACTGTAGTTCATAGCACCTGAACTCATAGCACCTAAGCTACCCACTATCAAAAGGATGCAATCCAACCTTCATGTCGTCACAACAGACACTGGTTTTGGCCAGCAGTAACCAGAAAAAAGTTAACGAGCTCGTGGACTTTTTACCGAGCCATTTTGATCTAGTCACTCAGGACTCCCTGGGTATTGAGAGCCCCGAAGAAACCGGCGCTACGTTTATTGAAAACGCGATCATTAAAGCGCGCCATGCAGCCCAGTGTAGCGGCTTGCCGGCGCTGGCAGATGACTCTGGTCTTGAAGTCGCGGCGTTACGTGGCCAGCCAGGCATTTATTCTGCGCGCTATGCAGGGACCGGCGCTAGCGATCAGGACAATATGACCAAGCTATTGCAGGCACTCGAATCTGTCAGCGATGACGCAAGAGCCGCCTGTTTTCGCTGTGTGATCGTGATGCTTGATCATGCCCTAGATCCCTGGCCACGCATCGCCAGGGGCACTTGGCATGGAGAGGTTCTCAGAGCACCGCGCGGTGAGCAGGGCTTTGGTTATGATCCTGTATTTTTCGACCCGACTCTCAAGCGTAGCGCCGCGGAGCTGAGCCCCGCAGAGAAGCGGGCGGTGAGCCATCGCGGTCACGCCTTGCGCTCGTTACTGCAGGGCTTCCATGAACACCGCTAACCAGCGCCAAACACTAGGTCTGTACGTGCACTTTCCCTGGTGCATACGCAAGTGTCCTTACTGTGATTTCAACTCTCATGCGGTGACCGGCGAATTGCCCGAGGACGCCTATGTGGCCCAGCTGCTGCGGGACCTAGATGACGACCTGGCGCTACTCGATAGCCCGCCACCATTGACCTCTATGTTTCTCGGCGGTGGCACGCCCAGCTTATTCACCGCCAAGAGCATGGACACACTGCTAACCGGCATACAACAACGCCTGCCTTTCGACCCAGCCATTGAGATAACCCTCGAGGCCAATCCAGGCACTACCGATTATGAGAAATTTAGTGGCTATGTGGACGTCGGCATCAATCGACTGAGTATCGGTGTACAAAGCTTCAACAACCAGCAACTCACCGCACTGGGGCGCATCCACAGCGCTGATGAAGCCCAGCGGGCTTTCGCCGTCGCCCGACAAGCAGGCTTTACCAATATCAACATTGACCTGATGCATGGCCTACCAGGCCAATCTGTAGCGGCCGCCATGAGTGATCTCCGGCAAGCGATCGAATTGGGCCCGGAACACATATCTTGGTATCAACTCACCATCGAGCCCAACACAAGTTTCTACAACAAGCCGCCGGTACTTCCCGACGACGACCAGCTCTGGGAGATCTATAGTACCGGCTTGACACGACTGGCAGCCGCGGGATATTCACGCTATGAAGTGTCCGCCTTTAGTCAGCCAGGGAGGCCTGGTGCCCATAACCTAAACTACTGGCAATTTGGTGACTACCTTGGCATCGGCGCCGGTGCCCATGGCAAATTATCGACCCAGAACCTTCGCCAACGAACGACCAAGACCCGCGTACCGAAGGACTACCTGAACGCGCCTAACCGTCGCCTACTACCCATCAAAGCTGATAGCCTGCAACTGGAGTTTCTTATGAACGGACTGCGGCTTAATGAGGGCTTTAGTTGGCACACCTATGAGCAGCGCACGGGTCTGCCTAGGGCAAGCCTTGATAGGCTTATTGCTAAGGGGGAACCCAAGGGACTGCTGATATCGAGCACCGAGGGGCTGCGCGCCACAGACATGGGCATCCAGTTTCTCAATGATGTGTTGTTATTAGTCGATTGATATCAATTAAGTGATGCTTGTCGACACAAGCGCATCGACTGTCCAACCTCTTACCGCTCTTCTGAACGCACCCAGGCACGATCAAACACCTCGTGACCGAGACGCAAACCGCGTCTTTCATATTTGGTAACAGGTCGCGCCGGGGGGGGCGTCGAGGCAAACCCATGATAACTACCGACGGTTTCGTCAATCGCCTCCGCATAGGGTGCCCAGTCGGTCGCCACATGTAAAACGCCGCCTGGCGCCAGACAACTGAATATTGAAGTCAAAAACTCAGAACTGATTAGGCGCCGTTTATGGTGCTTCTTTTTGTGCCAGGGGTCGGGAAAAAAAATCTGCACCGTCGACAGAGCACCTTCGGGTATGCAGTGGGCCAGAATACCAACAGAGTCCTCTGACATCACCCGCAGGTTTGTCAATTTCGCCGCCGCTGCCCGATGCAACAGATGACCCACACCCGGACGATGGACCTCAACCCCAATATAGTTGCGCTCGGGATCTGACTCGGCCATCTCGAACAGCGAATCACCCATACCGAAACCGATCTCGAGCACAATCGGTGCGGCGCGGGGGAACAAAGCGTCCATCACCAGGGGCTCGTCTGTCGATTCAATACCGTACTCAGCCCACTGGGTCTCGAGCGCATGAATCTGTCCTGGCGTCATACGTCCTGCGCGAATGACATAACTGCGAATCTGTCGGCGATCGAACTCCAATGACATCAGGGTGCCTTCTGCCAAATACCCACTGCCAGCAGCGCCCAACCAAACATAAAGAACAGCCCGCCCAAGGGGGTGACTGGGCCAGGCCATTTCATAGAGGTTAGAGCGAGCAGATACAGGCTGCCAGAAAACAAGACGATACCCACCATAAAGGCGTAACCGGCATAGACTAAAGACCAATGACGCTCCCATAGCGTCATCAAGATGCAGACACCCAGCAACGCGAGCGTATGGGTGAACTGATAGCTGACGCCTGTTTCAAAGGCACTCATCAAGCGCGCATCAAGACGACCACGCAAGCCATGAGCAGCAAAAGCGCCTAATCCGACGCTGAGCAAGCCACTGATCGCGGCAAACAGGAAGGCCCATTTAGGCATGGTGACACCGTATTAGAGGAGGGGAATTCGGCATAACGATGCCGACAAGGTGACTAGAGATCAAACTCGAGTCGCAGCTTTTTGATGGCGTTTTTCTCTAGTTGCCGTACTCGCTCAGCAGAAATACCGAAATATTCCGCCAGTTCATGTAGCGTTGCCTTGTTATCCTGTAGCCAACGCTGCTGGATAATGTGGCGGGCACGATCGTCAAGGTGAGTGAACGCCTCCGCCAACTGACGTTGACGACCCTTGGAGCTGTTCTGCCGCTCAACAATTTGTGCGGGATCGCCCTCGACATCTTCAAGATAGCGTGACGGGGAGAGAAATTCGTCATCCTCATCAGGCCCACCATCAAAGGCCTCATCGTGAGCAGACAAGCGACCTTCCATCTGCCGCACCTGGTGGGGCTCAACACCGAGTTCACCAGCAACAAAGTGAACCTCTTTGTCATTCATCCAGCCCAGGCGCTTTTTGCTACTGCGCAGGTTGAAAAACAATTTACGCTGCGCCTTGGTGGTCGCAACCTTTACAATGCGCCAGTTTTTGAGGATGAATTCGTGCATCTCAGCCTTGATCCAGTGCACCGCGAAGGACACTAGGCGCACACCGAATTCTGGATTAAATCGTCGTACGGCCTTCATCAGACCGACATTGCCTTCCTGAATCAAGTCAGCTTCTGACAGGCCATAGCCCGAGTAAGATTTGGCGATATACACAACAAACCGCAGATGTGCCATCACCATACGCCGCGCGGCCTCAAGATCACCGTCTTCAAAGAGACGCAAGGCAAGCTCACGCTCTTCCTCCACAGACAGCAAAGGAATCGTGTTCACCACCTGAATGTAGGCTTCAAGGTTGGCGCCTGGCGACACCAGGTTAAGTGGCTGGATACTGGTACTCATAAACATCTCTTAATTCGAGAGGGCGGATTCTAGCATTCTGGTGACAAGACTGCGAGTCTGGGCGGATTCGAGCCTTGCGGGTTGTCTTTGAACGATCACCGTTGAACAATCACCTTTAAACCATTACGTGCACTCAACTATAGTCGAATACGG
>JBLHRT010000240.1:0-4685 GCA_047626255.1 Candidatus Azotimanducaceae bacterium | reverse complement strand
CGGTATATTGATAATATTCATGTTCGCGGGAATCTTTGAGTACGAGGAACGCTTTTCCTTGTTGGAAGATGAGACGTTGTCTTACCGACACTTGTTGCGCAGCTACAATGCTGACCCGGCGGAAACGGCGCCTGTCGACGACGTCGTGATTGTTTACACCGATGAAGCGTTTTACGAAGACTACGACATGTTCCCCTTACGACGGGTTGATTTATCGACGCTCATCGTCAGGCTGCAGCGGATGGGTGCAAAGGTCATCGGCGTCGATATGTTGCTTGATTTTAAAAGTGCTTATGGTGAGGACCCGTCGTTGGAATCCGCCTTCGAGGAAGCCGGCAATGTCTTGCTGGTGTCCCAAGCACAAATTGGTACAGACGGTTATCAGGGCATGAACCTGGCGCTTGAGCGGTTCAATAAATCCACCACGCACGGTTATACGAATATTTCTGCCAACAGCGCGATTTCCGAGAGCATTGTGCGCCTGCGAGTGTTTGACGATATCGCGGCGGTGGGAGAATGGCCCTATGCGGTACGCGCCGTGGCCGACCTGTTGGATGTCGAACCGACGCTAAACGCAGGTATCCTGACGATTGGTGATCTTGTAGTTCCCCTCGATCAATTTGGTGACTTGTACATCGACTACCCACGTCTGCCGTCTAATGGTGCCGGCGGCATGGCACGCCTGCATGAGGTGATCGGCTTGCCTGCCTCCGAGATATTGTTTCTGGATGAGGAGGAACTCGAAGAGCTTAGTTTTCTGGTGGAGGGCAAGATCGTGCTGATAGGGGAGGTCGCTGAGGTCGCCCACGATGAATTTGAAACGCCAGTGGGTAATGTCTACGGGGTATCGATTATTGCCAATTCTATTAGCACGCTGTTGAAGCAGGCTCCCCTGCAACCAGCAGCGGTATGGCTTGAGGGATTGGTCTTGTTAGTGATGATGCTATTGCTGCTGTTGACCCGGTTAATGGACAAGCCTTTGCCACGAAATGTTGCCAGTCTGGGTATTGTCGGCATTTTCTTGTTTGCTACGAGCGCGGCTTATGTTGGGTGGGGGCTTATTTTGTCTGTGAGCTATGGCCTGATTGCGGCGTTGCTATCGATCATCATCATCAACGCCCGCTACTATTTGGCAGAGATGGGTCAGAAAGCTCTGATCCGTGATGCCTTTGGCCAGTATCTGTCACCGAAAGTGGTGGCTGACCTTGTTAAGGACCCAAGTAAGTTATCCCTGGGTGGTGAAGAGCGTGAGATGACGGCGTTCTTTTCGGATATCGCCGGCTTTTCCAGTTTCTCTGAGAAGATGACGCCGACAGAGCTAGTTAATGCCCTGAATGACTACCTGACCGATATGTGCAAGATCATTGTCGATTACGAGGGTACTGTCGACAAGTTTGAAGGTGACGCCATTATCGCCTTCTGGGGTGCGCCTTCGATCCAGGAAGATCATGCGCTCCAAGCCTGTTACGCCAGTATTGATATGCAAAAGGCGATCATGGAAATTGACGCGCGTTTTGTCGCTGAGGGCCGGCCAAGGATCGCGGTGCGCATGGGGCTCAATACAGGACTCATGGTCGTGGGTAATATGGGCTCTGCACAGCGTATGGATTACACCATCATGGGCGACTCGGTGAATCTTGCGTCACGTCTTGAGGGTGCTAATAAAGCCTATGGTTCTGACATCATGATTTCAGAGATGACGTATGCCAAGGTTCGCGATGGTGTGGATGTTCGAGAGCTCGATACTCTGCGAGTGGTGGGTAAGAATGTGCCTATCAAGGTCTTTCAACTGCTGGAACGTAAGGGTGCGTCCTCTGAGTTAGTCGCGCAGTTGACCGCAGCGTTCGAGTTGGCACTGGAACATTACAAGTTGCGCGATTATGCGCAAGCTCTGGCTGGGTTTACGCAATGTGTAGAGATGGTGCCAGAAGACGGTCCGAGCCAGGTCTACTGCAAGCGTTGTGCTGCGTATCTTGAAAACCCGCCAGCGGATGACTGGGATGGAGTGTTTAACTTAACGGAGAAAGGTTAACCGGCTTTGATATTAGCGCTTAGATATTAGCGCCTAGGTATTCGCGAGCAGCGTCTCATCAATCTGCTCGCTTACCTCAGTCAGTACTTGGTTTCGATTAGGCCGTTGATGCTGTCGTTGCGGAACCTGGTCGAGAAGTGCATAGAAGTGCATAGAAGTGCATAGAAGTGCATAGAAGTGCATAGAAGTGCATAGACGCGCAGAGGCATTACCTCTGCGGTTTCACGATCGCTGAATTGTCGCGCTCGGCACTGGCTGTGAATTCTGTCTAGCGGTTTGTATAAGCCCACGTGTGATATTTCTGTTCTTCATCGTGGGCTATAAGGTAGTTCTCCCCTTCAGTGTGAGCTTTGTCGCGAAATACAGCGACCGCTTGACGCTTAGTAGAAATCGATGGCTTTGCCAATCACCCTGTTTGGGTGCCCCTAAACGATTGATTAAGGAGATGCTGGGATGTCAGTGCTTGACACCATAGAAACAAAACTGGATCGCGAGTTGGTTCTGCAGCACCTTGAGGTACTTAATGAAAGCGCCAGTCACAATGTACCCGCTGGGTCAGAGTCTCATTTTAAGGTGATATTGGTGGCCGAGGCCTTTGAGGCGGTGCGCTTGTTGCAGCGTCATCGCCAGATTAACAAAATTTTGACCGAGGAGCTGGCGGGTCCTGTCCATGCGCTGGCTATCCATGCCTACACTCTAGCCGAATGGCAGGCTCGGCACGGTGACGCACCCTTGTCGCCACCGTGTCTTGGCGGCAGCCGCTGAACATCCGCGGCAATGTAAAGCGGTCTAATTAAACGGTCTATACAAAAGAGTACAGGCTGCTAAGCTTTAGGAGTAGCGGGTGGTGCTTTAGACCTCTTGCTGGTACTACTAGCTTTTCGAGAGGCTTATAGGTAGCACCGCCGTCGTTGAGCCCTAAATGGTCCTTTGTATTACATCCTTTAATAAATGCGAGATTTGAAAACTTGAAGATTCTCATCGTTGATGATCAGGCATCTAATAGGGTGTTGTTATCGTATCTGCTAGAGGACGATGGCCACCAGATCGAGGAAGCCAGTAATGGCGAAGAGGCCATTGTTAAGTATCGAGAAGCGTTGCCTGACATGGTGCTGCTGGATGTGATGATGCCGGGCAAAGACGGCTATGAAGTCGCGGCGGAACTCAAGCTGGATTCGGCCGCGCATGTGCCAATCATCTTCCTGACGGCCCTGAGCGATGATTTATCGTTGTCGAAATGTATTGAATGCGGTGGCGACGATTTTTTGACCAAGCCCGTTAACGCGGTACTGTTGACCGCTAAAATTAAGGCTCACGAGCGTGTACGTGATCTTAACAGTGAGCTCACGGAAAAGAATCGCGAGCTGGAGAAGCTGCACAGACTGCTGCGCGAGGAGCACGATCTCGCTGAGTTTGTCTTCGAAAAAGCTATTTCAGGTCAATTGAAACATCCTAATGTACAACATTATTTGGCGGGCATGACCAGCTTCAGTGGTGATGTGGTGCTGCTGGAGCCTTCTAAGCGCGGCACGCTGTTTGTGCTGCTGGGAGATTTTACGGGACATGGCTTGCCTGCTGCCCTAGGTGCCTTGCCGGTGAAGCAGGCGTTTAACTTGCTGGTCAACCAGAGTCGATCGTTGGCGGAAATTGCGAGCTACTTGAATAATTCCTTGTATGAATACCTGCCATCTCAGATGTTCTGTGCGGCGTCGGTCATTGAATTTAATCCGATAACGAAGGTGGTCGAATACTGGCACGGGGGCTTACCCGACATGTTGGTGCTGGACGCCAACGGGTTCATTCGTCAATCGATTAAATCAAGTCATCTCGCCCTGGGCGTGGTGTCTGAAAAATCCTTTAAGGCGGATACCCATTTTATCAATTTGGAAGAGAACGAGCGCCTGCTCGTCTACAGCGATGGCATCACTGATTGCTGTGATATCAACGGTGAGATGCTCGGTGAAGATCGCTTCGAGGCGATGCTAGACGGCAACGTTGATAATGCGCTGCTGTTCGACAGCATCGTCGAACGCGTGCTGCACTTTGGTGCAGGACGCCCCCAGGATGATGATATCTCGATACTTGAGATCGCCGCGACCCTGCCGGCAGCACCAGCGTAAATCTGGGACAGTTTACTTTTAAGTAGGTAATGGGGTCAGAGTAAAGTGTCAGGGTAGCCAAGTTTAGCTGTGTGCTGATGCCTACCATCAGGGCTGGTCGCTAGATGGCCCGCAGCTCCGCCTTACCCTCAGGGGCCTCATGAGCCAAAAGCGGTTTCATTCGTTGGTCGGCATGCTAGGTATTTGCGCTCTATTTTATGCCATACGCTGATACCTGTAATCCTTGAGTATCTTTGTGCATTCGGGCTTTGAAAAGCGTGTAATGCGCTCCGATCGCCGTTCATTCAGGTGGGGAGTAGCACATCTGGGACAGTACTTTCGTTGTCATTTCACTGCCTAGTCGTCTGGGTCGGCACAGACCGCGGACATAAATAACTGGAAGTTGAGATGCCGGATTTCTGAATCAAGTAAACTGTCCCAGATGTACCTGCAAGTAAACTGTCCCAGATGTACGCAGATGTGCGTGATGCGTGGGATTTTTGAAGGTCTTTGTGCAGCCGGACCGCTTGTTATTTGGGTGAGGTGGGTTGGGG
>JBLHRT010000239.1:0-4748 GCA_047626255.1 Candidatus Azotimanducaceae bacterium | reverse complement strand
GTGATTCCATTTTCTATATCACCCAAGGTTCCGTCACCGTTCTGGTAGAGGACGACACTGGCCGAGAAATCATTGTCGCCTATCTCAACGTTGGTGATTTCGTTGGCGAGATGGCCATGTTTGGCGAAAAAGGGACACGCACAGCCTGGGTTAAGGCGAAAATTGAATGTGAGGTCGCTGAACTCAGCTACGCGAAATTCTCTGAGCTCAGCAGGAAAGACTCCGGCATGCTGTATCAACTAGCAAGCCAGCTGGCGGATCGATTAGGCAAAACAACACAAAAGGTTGGTGATCTCGCGTTTCTGGACGTGACAGGTCGTGTAGCGCACACGTTGTTGGATCTATGCAAGGAACCTGACGCCATGACCCATCCAGACGGCATGCAAATCAAAATCACCCGCCAGGAGATTGGCCGTATCGTCGGCTGCTCTAGGGAAATGGTGGGAAGAGTACTCAAAACCCTGGAAGAACAAGGCCTAGTGTCAGTCAAAGGCAAAACCATGGTGGTATTTGGTACACGCTGATCGGTCAATCACGGCCAAGCAGAAAACGCATGCAGCGGCCGCTCACTCAACATCACAACGCTTAGCGATAAAACAACGCTTTGAGTCTATCGCCTGGGTTTTCGTCTCGCATAAACGCCTCGCCCACCAAGAAACCATAGACATCATGCGCCAGCATCGCCTCCACATCGGCACGCTGGCCAATGCCACTCTCCGTAATAATATGCACGCCAGCGGGCACCTGCGCCAGCAGATCAAAGGTAGTGTCGAGACTCACAGAGAAGTCGCGTAAATCACGATTATTGATACCAATAAGTGCTGGTGATACTTGCAGCGCTTGGCCCAACTCAGCTTCGTCATGCACCTCAATGAGCACGTCCATGTCAAGCGCCATGGCCAAGGCATAAAACTCTGCCAATTGTACGGGGGTTAATATCGCCACAATAAGCAAGATGCAGTCAGCGCCAAGGCTACGGGCTTCATAAATTTGATAGACATCAACAATAAAATCTTTGCGCAGCACCGGCAAGCTGACAGCCTCACGTACCTGCCTCAGGTAGTCATCAGCGCCTTGGAAAAAATCGACATCGGTGAGTACAGACAAACAGGCAGCACCGGCATCCGCGTAGCTGACCGCAATCTCCGCTGGCACAAAATGCTCCCGGATGATCCCTTTCGACGGGGACGCCTTCTTGATCTCCGCAATAATGGCCGGCGTGCATTGCTCAATGCGTCGACTCAAAGCAGCAACAAATCCTCGTGCTGGCCCCTGACTGGCAATGCGTAACTCCAGCGCCCCCAGCGATACCTTGGCGGCACGATCAGGTATCTCCTGCCATTTCCTGGCAACAATTTTTTGTAAGATATCCGCGGTTCCCATATCTACTCTTGCTCCCATTCGAGGCTACTTATCTGGCAGGTAAAATCGACAAAGTCTTTCATTTTTTCTGTTGCCAGCCCGCCACCGATAGCATCCTGCGCCATCTCTACGCCAGCCGTCAGACTGCCACACAAACCCGACACATAAATTGCCGCTCCTGCATTCAAGGCGACAATATCCGTGGCCGCCTCATGCTTGCCATTCAGAGCCAACTCAACTAGCACCAAACTACTGGCACTATCGTCAACGATAAGCGTGTCGATGCCTTGACGTTTAACGCTGAAATCCTCTGGCTTTATTGTGTATTCAGTAATCTCACCATTTTTCAATTCCGCGACATAGGTCTCGGCAGCGATGCTGATCTCATCCAGACCGTCCGCAGAATGAACCACCATAACGTGAGTACTGCCAAGCATCTTTAAGACCTCAGCCATGGGCAGCAGCCATTGGCGATCATACACGCCGAGCACCTGGCGCTTGGCACCTGCTGGGTTGGTCAATGGTCCCAGTACGTTAAAGATCGTGCGAGTAACCATTTCACGTCGGGGCCCGATGGCATGCTTCATGGCCGAGTGATGATTTAAGGCAAACAAAAATCCAGCACCCACCGTCTCAATACAACGTGCTACTTGAGGGGGTGATAACATGATGTTGGCACCCGCCGCTTCAAGCACATCAGCGCTACCACTCTTGCTCGACGCACTTCGATTGCCATGTTTAGCAATATGTACACCCGCCGCCGCCGCAACAAACACGGCCGCCGTCGATACATTAAATTTGTTTGAGCCACTGCCGCCGGTGCCGCACGTGTCGACAATGTCATCAATCAAGGTCACGACAGGCGTCGATAGCTCACGCATCACGGTTGCTGCCGCCACTATCTCACCAACAGTCTCGCCTTTCATGCGCAGGCCAACTAAAAATCCACCTATCTGCGCACCTGTAGCCTCACCGGACATAATCAGATGCATGACCGCCAGCATATCGCCAGTGGACAAATCAATGCGTCGCACGACCTGGTCGATAGCAGTTGGCATATCTATAGTAGACGGTATAGAAGACGGTTTAGGAGATGGCATTATCGAGAATCCTCCATGAGCTTCGCGGGGGCCTGCGTTGTCCGCGCAGACGGTGAGCTGTCGCTTTGCACACAGGTATCGACAAAACTCTGCAGCAGGTCATGACCATGTTCAGTCAGAATTGATTCAGGATGAAACTGAACGCCCTCTATCAACAAGCTTTTGTGCCTGACACCCATGATCTCCTCGATGACGCCATCGACCAGCGTCCAAGCCGTGACTTCGAGACAATCAGGTAGTGAGTCACTCTCAACAACCAGCGAGTGATAACGCGTCGCAGTGAACGGGTTAGGTAATCCAGCAAACACGCCAAGGCCCGTGTGATGGATTGCCGAGGTTTTACCATGCATCACTTTTTTAGCACGCCCCACAACACCGCCATAGACCTGACCAATACTCTGGTGACCTAGGCAAATACCGAGAATCGGTATCTTGCCGGCAAATGTGCGAATAACCTCCATCGAGATACCTGCCTCGCTGGGTGTGCAGGGACCGGGTGAAATCACAATACCCTGAGGCGCCATCGCATCGATCTCTGCCAGAGATATTTCGTCGTTACGAAAGACCTCAACCCACTCGCCTAATTCGCCAAGATACTGGACGATGTTGTAAGTAAATGAATCATAATTGTCGATCATCAGTATCATTAATAACGCAACCTATTGTTTTATATACGCACTTTTTATAAATGACTTTCTTGATACCCGCCTGGATACCCGCAATTTTGGTTAGTACCCTACGTCAATGACATCAAAGCGATCGATTGAGACCCGCTATTGTCACCCATATTGGGCTCTCGATACACCACCGCCGTTGAATTGCATTTCCTGAGGCCTGGCATCCTTGGCGTGGGGATGAATGGTGTTGGCGTGATGAAACCGAATAGTGCCAATATCAGCTCGATTTTGACCAACACTTCATCAAAAGCAGTGCACCTCCCTCTCAATGTCCAATTATGCGGTAGAAAATGGTCTGTAGCGATCAAATCTTACTTGATGGCATGTATGAAACGGGCGTTAAAACCACCTATACTCAGGCCGGCGCTGGCGAGCCCTGCTCCAGAGAGGCTGACCGATGTGCCAAGAGCAATGCTGGCCTTGTCTTGGGAAGGTCACAATCCAGCCAACGTTTATTGGCATTGCCTGTCAACCCGGCGATGAGACTGTTGGCGGCAAGACACTTCGAGACTGAGTAGCACCTGCTCTGCCCCGATCTGGTCACCACCCGCAAAACCAATGGCTGTGATGCGGCCTTCTATCTCGATACGCAATTGCACATAGCGTGTTGCCCGCATTTAACCGACGGTACGGTAAACCTGTGTCACGTTGCCGGTCTGCGCCGTCACTGTAATCCCTGACGCCGAACGCTCCGAGAAAGACGCGGCATAGACCATGGCTTTTTGAATTTGCAGGTACGTCAGCCCCGCCAGACCGGCGAGCAGCACCAGACAGACCACGAGCATCAGCCCACGTTTTGTGGCGCCACCACGCCCAGCGGTGGTATCAGTCATCATAGGTTAACCAAGTCGTAGGTTCAGCGCAGATTGCCACAGCAGCCTCAGGCCAGAGGCGCGGGCAGGCGCAATACAAGCGACCGAGTCCCCAGTCATTGAGCCCCAGCTATTCAGCATTAATCACACGTATCAACACGAAACCCGCCTGCCGCGAACGCCGGCCAACATAGCCATCCAATCACTCATATCAATCCACTACCCATTTACCGTCTATTTGCCCCCTCAACCCAAGAACCTTCTGCGTCATGCACCAGGCCCGCTTACTCTCGTTATCCTCACTCTCAGTTTGTTGCAATGCCTGCTGACTACTTTCCCATGGCAACCAGTTGGCCGGTCTATACCACCTGGTTCGCAGGCCTTGCCCTGGTGCAGCAGACCCGCAAACCGCAGCAACCCAAAAACCACCATAAGGAATTACGCGGAAGACTTTCGTCAGAAAATCATTCTCTCTGCTATCGCCACTTATGTGCCGCTCTGTATCGCGGTGGCCTTTGGGCCATGCACCGCAGATGCCGTCCTGAAGGTCGGTGCGGCGGCGATTGTACATGATATTCCCAAGATCTTTGGGGCAAGGAAATGACCATTCAGCCCCCCATGGCATGAATGCAGGTCTTGTGGCTTTTGTGACGTCCATCGTACTGTTTATCAGTGTCTCGTTACTAACCCAGCGGCGGCATCCGATCGATGATGATATTATTGATCGGATTAAAAGTTTCTAGAGATGCATGCATCGCCTTGCTTGACGGGTGCCGAGGCATCCCATTTAGTTGGAC
>JBLHRT010000238.1:0-4772 GCA_047626255.1 Candidatus Azotimanducaceae bacterium | reverse complement strand
AATTCTGCAAAATACTGCCGTTCATCCCCTAAATTAGCGGTCTCATCACGCCCCAAACCCGCTGATACTGCGTTTCTCGTAGACTTTCCTGTTCTGATATCGAAAGGGTTGCAAATGTTGCCTCTCCTGCCACTCAATCTTAGCCGTTCCAGCGGTGTAACCCTTATGGAATTGCTGATTGGCCTCGTGATTGTATCGATTGGCATGACGGTGGCTGTGCCTAGCTTTCAAGGCATGATCGCCCGTAACACAGTTGCCACCGACGTCAATGAGATGTTGCTTGCCATTAACCTGGCTCGCAGTGAGGCGAGTAGAACCGGTTCCTCTGTAAAAATCCTGGCAACGACCCCAACTGAGGACAATGAGTTCGGTACTGGCTGGTGTGTGGTACCGGATGACCAGATTGATTGCTCGGCCAACGGCATTCGTGCTTTCTCGGGCACCAACCCTAACTCGAGCCTAAATCTTGTTGATGATGGTGGTGAGGAAGCGATTATTTTCAGCGCCCGCGGCGGCCTTTCAAATTTTCAAAATGTGAGCATCGACTACTGCTATGAAGGCCAGTTGGGCCGGCGTATATTTATTTCACCCATTGGTAGATCCAAATCCCATCGTCCGGATGATGCCGACCTTTCCAGGCGACCGGATTGTTAGGAGACTGCCGATGATCAGACAACAAAGAGGATTTACCCTGATTGAAGTGCTCGTCGCGATGCTGATTGTCGCCGTCGGCATTCTCGGTGTTGCTGGTATGCAAGTCGTCAGTCTGCAGCAAAATCGCAATGCTCTGTTGCGAGATCAGGCGCTGCAACTGGGTAACGATATTTTGGATCGAATGCGGGCCAACCCTCTGACCGACTATTCGGCTGATCCCGAGGTAACGTTGGCTTCTGTGCCGCCTGTTGCTGAAAACTGTATGGACAACAATTGTGATCGCAATGAAATGAAAGAGTTCGACGTCGCTCAATGGAAATGCAGCCTGAACCCCATCGATGATGCTGGCGATATTTACCCGATCTGCGCAAGCTACGGCGCCCTCCAGGCGGTTTTGCCCGAAGGTAAAGGCAGTATCGTAAGGGATGTCAGTGTGCAAATTGTGACGGTGGAATGGGTCAGCGACCGAGAGGGTAACGTCAGTCAAATCGTGCTTCGGACTCGAACGGAGGCTCCCTAATGAAGCGACAACAGAAACGATTCGGGTCGGGCTTTTCACTGGTTGAGCTGATGATTGCATTGGCGCTAGGTGCAATGGTGACGGCAGGGGTTGTTCAGCTTTTCGTGGCGAATTCTGAAACACATTCTCTGTTAGTTGGCCAATCCCGCATGCAGGAGTCAGCCCGGTTTACCATAGACTTTGTTGGGCGCCAGGTTCGAAAGGCAGGCTACCGAGGATGTTTTTCTGGTAATAATGCCCTGCATAGCACCATGGCGCCGGCGGCGGATCCTTATCTTCCTTATGAGTTTGATCTGACTATGGGGATTCAGGGGTATAACGCCGCGGGCATTGACACCTGGGCACCACCCTTGACCGAACTGCCGAATAAGGCTGCCGATTTCCCGATGAGTAATCTGGCTAATACGGTGTTTAAAACAACCTACGGTTACGGCGCTGGTTCTGGTATTGATCTGGCCAAAGTGATCTCTGGAACAGATGTCGTCACGTTTAGGAATATTTCTCAGGTGGACGCTCGAGTGGGCGGTTATTCTGATCCAGGGGGCACGACCATTTACGGCACGATGCCAACGTCCACGGAACCTATTGTCGTGGGTGTGCCTCAGGGTTGGGCTGAATTTGATCTGGACCATCTTGTCATGATTCATGATTGCGAGAAGGGCACGGTCTTCCGCTTGACCACAAGTAACCCCTGGGGCCGAAATGTGGACGGAAGTCCCAAAGCAGCACCGGTGGCTCAGGATGTGACCGTTGGTCACGATTTAGCAGACGCTGATAGAACTCAGAATAGCTTTGCGCGCTTAGCACTGTTAAATAGCTTTGATGTGGATGCGGCGGTCTCGGCGATCGAAACCCATATCTTTTTTATTGCACCAGGAGAGGGTGTGAACAACGTTGGTAATAATCCTTTGAGTCTTTGGCGAAAATCTGGAGTCGAGGCGCCGATTGAATTAATCGAGGGCGTTGAGGATCTGCAGCTTTTGTATGGCGAAGATACTGATGGCGACGGCGTCCCCAATCAATACTTACAGGCGAACTTTGTCGCTGTTTGGCAGAATGTGGTAACGGTCCGTGTCAGTTTCGTTGTGAATAGTATTGATAATGTAGGTTCAACTTCTTTGCCGACTCACGGCTGCGATATCCAAGATTGTGTCACCGATGAAGCCTATGACGGATTGCTGAGACGTTCGTTCACGCAAACTATCCAGATGAGGAACAGTGGATGAAGAGCCAGAAGAACCAGAGCGGTGTCGCGCTATTTATGAGTTTAGTGATGTTGCTCATCATCACGATTCTTGGTTTATCTTCTGTCCAAACCACGACATTGCAAGAGCGTATGGCGCGAAATGCCCGGGACACAAACCTGGCCTTTCAGGCAACTGAAGCTGCCATTAAGGATGCAGAAACACTGGTTGAAACTTTTAGCTCACTGATTGATTTCGGTGCTGACCCACGAACCAATCCTGCCCTGTGCTATAACTCGCCGAGTGCGGTTGCAGGTTTTTATTACGAACGGGGCTACAACTGTAGCTCGAATTGGGCAGGCGTAGATTGGACCAGTGGTGGAGGGTTTATTGTCGCAGCTACGGCGATCTCGAATGTAGCGCTACAACCTAGATACATCGTGGAACACGTCAAAACCGTGATGGCGGATGAAGATCGATTGAATCTCGATAACATTGGCCAAGATACCGGCTCTGGTCGAGCTCAAATTTTCCGCATTACAGTATACGGCACGGGCGGTACAGATACAGCTCATGTCATGATTCAGAGCACCTACGGCAGGCGGTTCTAAGGTAATGGTTCTGAATAAAACAAACCGAATTTTGAAGCGAAAATTTGCTCAAGCGCTGGTTTTCTTCGCGTCATTACTGAGTGTCTCGGCATTCGCCGTCACTAACGACACCTACTCGATTGATGAAGACTCGGTACTGAATGTTGGTGCCCCCGGTATCTTACTAAACGATATTTTGCCGCTGGGTTCGGAGCCTCTTGGCACGACGGTTACAGCAGTCGATCTGACGCCATCGACTGTGCCTGGTACTGCAGGTACTCGAACTGCCCCAGGTGATGTTGGCGGTTTGGGTCGGCCCTTGGTCGTGAATGCTGACGGATCCTTTAGTTATGACCCTCGTGGTGCGTTCGACTTTCTAGCTGCTGGCGAGTCGATTGTTGACACCGCAACTGCCGGATCCACCACACAATACATCAATAGCAATAACGGGACAGTCGGTAATGTCTCGATCACCGTCACTGGAGTTAACGATGACCCGACGGATATCACGCTTTCTTCCACGACCCTCCCGGAACATTCTGGCGCTAACTTCGTTGTTGGCAACTTTTCATCGACCGACGCTGATAGTTCTGACACGCACACCTATTCACTCAGAAACGGCTTCGGCGCAGGTGATAACGACCTGTTTGATATCGATGGAACAAACTTAAGGGCATTAGCTGATCTCGATGCAAAGATAGGCCAGACCTATTCTATTAGGGTACAAACTAGTGATCCTAGTAACAAAATTTTCGTAAAATTTTTCTTGATTTCAGTGGCGGCGGTTGCGGTTGCGCCAAATGTAGCTGCTACAGATACAGTCACACCAAATGAAGATGTCGCTGCTAACCTTGGCATCAGTGCATCGCTAAATGACGCAACTGACGAAACATTAGCACTAGTAATTACCGGCCTGCCGACCGGTGCGTCTATTACCGATGGTACCAATAGTTCTACTACAGCAGGCACAGATGTGTCGAACTGGAACTTTTCTAACATCACAACGACATCAAATGAGCACGATGATAGCGATTATATCCTGACCATTACTGCGACCGCGTCTGAGGCGGCCAATGCCAGTACTGCGCAGATGCAGATCACGACAACTGTAAAAGTCATGGCAGTGGTAGATACGCCGACACTAATAGTCAATGGCGCAGTATCCGGCAACGAAGACACGGCGATCCCCTTGTCCATCAGCGGAAACCTGACCGACCTTGATGGCTCAGAAAGCTTAACCATGGTGATTACAGGCCACCCCGCTAGCACGACCTTTAGCGCGGGTAGTGATCTGGGTGGCGGTTCCTGGAGTGTCGATGTGGGTGATCTGTCCGGCCTTACGATATCTGCCGCTGCGAATAATAATGATGACTTCTCGTTGACGGTCACATCAACTGCGGAAGAGGCGGCAAACGGTGATACAACAATTATAGCCGATACCATCAATGTTCAGATTCAAGCAGTGAACGATGAGCCGACTCTATTGCCAGTGACTTTCTTCATCGATGAAAACACCCCCAATGGCAGGATTATCGGGACGCTTGTTGCTGTCGATGTAGAGCCCGTGGGCGGAGAAAGCGCTCAAGGATTTACCTATGTAATAGATGGCACAGCGTTCAGCATTGATAATGGTGGCGTGATCAGAGTCGCAGATGTTGATCAACTCGATTTCGAGACCACAAGTCAATTTACCCCCGCAGTGACGGCCAGCGATACCGGCTTGCCGAGTTTGTCTGATAGCGCGACGATCACAATTAATCTGAACGGCCTCGATGATAATGTGCCAGAAGCAGTTGATGATGATGTCAACGTCGATGAGCAAGA
>JBLHRT010000237.1:0-4796 GCA_047626255.1 Candidatus Azotimanducaceae bacterium | reverse complement strand
GGCCCCGGATACTCAAGGGCTGCAGCAAACGAATGACACATTGATGGGAGAAAACGGCCTGTTGCTGCAGTTCAACCGCTCCAGCGATTGGTGAAGCTATTGCAAAAACCAGCTCGTGCAGCTGGAATCAGTTAAGCAAATGCTTGCCCCTCTGGGGGTCAAAGTTGCCGCCATGACCTATGACGCAGTAGAGACCAATGCGCGGTTTCAAGCCCGGCACAAGGTCACCTATCCCCTACTGTCAGATATCGACGCGCGGCATGTCATGGCCTTCGGTATCCTCAATGAACAGTATGCGCCGGGGCATCGTTTCTATGGCATTGCTCATCCAGGCATGATGCTGGTGAGTCCCGAAGGCAAGATAGTGGCACGCTTTGCCGAGGCGAATTTTCGTCAGCGGCCAGACTATGATGAGGTGGTAGCCGCAGTGGGTACATGGCTAGATGCCCAACCCGACCCCAGCTCAGAACCTACTCGAACAAAAACTACCCATACAGACACTACCCATACAGACCATTAGGGTCTGGGAGTTATTATGCTTCGCTGGATACTTTTACTGGGCGCCCTCTGGCTATCACCCGTTCAGGCAAAACCCATTGACTGGCCGACCTTCGAGCAGCAGACGCTACAAACACTGGTAGATCTTATACAACTAGACACATCCCAACCTGCCGGCAATGAAATTCTGGCGGCCAACTACCTTAAAGGTCGACTCGATGCGCAAGGTATTGAGTCGACCATCATTGAGCCAGCCCCTGGCCGGGCGAGCATTGTAGCCCGACTCAAGGGCAACGGCAGCAAACGGCCGATTCTGCTGCTCGGTCATACTGACGTGGTCACTGTTGAGCCCGAAAACTGGTCATTCCCGCCTTTTTCAGGGACGGTCAGCAATGGCAAGGTATTCGGCCGCGGCGCAGCGGATGACAAGGGTATTGTCGCTGTCGCCTTTGAAGTTTTTCTAGCACTGCAACGCAGCGGCGTTGAGCTTGACCGAGATGTTATCTTTCTGGGCGTGGCGGATGAAGAAGGTGGTGGTGGCCTTGGTATCACCTACATGATCGAGAACCATCTGGCGGCCATTGATGCTGAGTTCGCCCTCAACGAGGGCGGCCGCGGAATCATTGACGCCGCGACGGGCAAGTACCTGAGCTTTGAGATTGGCACAGCCGAAAAAACCCCGCGCCGCGCGCGCCTCATCGCCCATGGCCGCGCTGGGCATGGCTCAGTGCCAACGCGAGACAATCCTGTCGGTGTACTCGCACGCGCTGTTGCGCGCTTATTTGAAACACCCTTGCCGATGCGTCTGGACGAAACAACCCGAACCTTTTTTGAGCGCCTAGCCCTCACCCGCCCAGAACGTGAGGCGACAGTATATCGGGCTATCCTGAAGCCAAACCCCTCGATGGCGGTACAGGAGCAGCTGCGGGATATTAATCCTTCGTACTTCTCTATCATTCGCACGTCGGTGGTGCCCACCATATTCAATGGCGGCTACCAGCGCAATGTCATTCCTTCGAGCGCCGAGGCGACCCTGGATATACGGGCGCTGCCCGGTGAAGACCCAGAAGCTCTGTTTGAAGCCCTACGAGATATTATTCAGGATCCCAGCATCGACATCATTCCCATGAAAGTCACGCGGCCAGCACACCTCCCGGCGCGCCTATCAACAGAATTATTCCAGACCTTTGAGGCGGTGATGGGGGAACGCTATCCCGGTGCCGTGGTGTTACCTAGCTTACTAACAGGCGCTACAGATTCAGCACAATTGCGCTCTGTGGGCATTACCACTTATG
Organism: Candidatus Azotimanducaceae bacterium; assembly: GCA_047626255.1. Lineage (GTDB taxonomy): Bacteria > Pseudomonadota > Gammaproteobacteria > Pseudomonadales > Azotimanducaceae > UBA4582. Next base: position 3,003 of record JBLHRT010000237.1, on the reverse strand, counting down.
GATTTGGTCCTGGCATGGTTATCGGTGACAACAATGGCATTCATGGTAACGATGAGTACCTGCGCATCGCGCCATTCAACGATTACCTACGGCTGATCTGGGAGATTGTCTCTCGGGTTGCTGTCACCCCTGTTGCCGCGACGCCCATTGAGCATGACGCGTAGAACTTGGAACGCTGACACAGAATGAATCCATCACATAAGCGAGATGACTGAGCTGCTATGAAACTACTAATTGCCATGATGAGTCACGAGACGAATACCTTCTCACCGGTGCCGACCCTGTTGGAACGCTTTGGTAACGGCTCAGCACCAGCCGAAGGCGATCGAGCGATGCAGGAAATAACAGGTCAGGCAGTCGCTATGGGGGGCATGATCGCGGTTGCCCAAGCCGCTGGCGCCGAAATCATCACGCCCATCGCCGCGGGTGCGCCGCCTTCAGGTCCCGTTGACGATGATGCGTACGGCTATATCGCGGATGTCATTTGCGCCGCCGCCGCGGGCTGTGATGGCATTTTGTTAGAGCTGCATGGTGCCATGGTGACCAACAGCCTGGAAGATGGCGAGGGCGAGCTATTGACGCGTCTGCGGCACTTGTACCCGCACATACCCATCGGGGTCGCATTAGACATGCATGCCAACCTCTACCCGGCCATGGTCGAGAACGCCACGGTGATTACCGGCTTTCAGACCTATCCACATGTTGATATGTTCGAGACCGGCGAACGCGCCGCGCTGGTACTGCTTGCCGCTATGCGTGGCGAGATCAAGCCTGTCATGCGCTGGGGTAACTGTCCCATGTTGCCCCATGTGATGCGTCAGGGAACTGATGATCAGCCTAACAAGGCCTTGCAGCAGCGAGTCGCACAAATGGAGGCGGATGATGCCGTGGCGGTTTGCCTGTTCACGGGCTTTCCCCATGCCGATATCCTTAATGCCGGGCTCAGCGTTGTGGTGACCACAGACAATGACCCCGAGCGCGCCGAGGTCCTGCGCGATGAGCTACTGGAAATGGCCTGGGCGCAGCGCGCGGCCTTCGTCTACCAACCGACGCCTCTCGCCGACTCGGTATCGGCAGCAGTGACTGCCGCTACCGATCAGGGCGGCAGTCAAGAAGGTAGTCTGACTGATGGTCCGGTGATCCTGCTCGATCACTACGACAATACGGCATCAGGTGGCAGTATGGATACCACCGAGGTACTGCGAGAAATCTTGCGACAGGAACTCGAAGACGTCGCCGTGTTTGCTATTCATGACCCGGTCGCGGTACAAAAATTGATCGCCGCCGGCGTTGGTCAGGCAGCGACAGTCACGCTCGGGGCCCGTTTCCACCTTGATGCCCTGGCGCAACAAAGTCAGCCGTTAACGGTCAGCGGCCGTGTGCAACTCATCAGTGACGGCCACTATACGGTGACAGGCCCTATGAGCACGGGCTCGCTAATCAATATGGGGACCACGGTGGTGCTGGATACGGGCAAGGTGCAGATCATCATTATCAGCCGCCACGTCGAGCCATTTGACCTGGGGTGTTTTACCAGCCTTGGTATCGACCCGCTCAGCAAACGCTACCTGATGCTCAAGAGCCGCATCCATTACAGAGCCACATTTAAGCCCATCGCACGACAGATCATAGAGTGTGCTGGCATCGGGGTGTGCACCTCAGATTATAGTCAGCTGCAGTTCCGCCATGTGCGACGCCCTATCTATCCCTTGGATAATATCAACTCTGTTGGTTTCCGCGAAGGCTTCCCGGCAGATTAGCCCTCGCACGGCTATAGAGCCATCAGCGCTAACGCTTAGGTGATGCTATAGCCACCATCGACAGGCAGAGAAATACCGGTAACGAAGTTTGAGGCCGCGGACGCTAGATAGACCGCAGCCCCCGCAAACTCCTCGGGTTGCCCAAAACGTCCCTCCGGGGTGCGAGCGATAATCATGTCAAAAAACGCCTTGTTTTCCATAACGGGCGCCGTCATCTCGGTACTAATCCAACCCGGTATAATCGTGTTCACCTGAATGTTATGCCGCGCCCATGCGATCGCCAGGGATTTGGTCAACTGGATGACGCCACCTTTACTGGCTGAATAAGGTGATACGTCGGCTGAGCCGAAGATTGAGTACATGGAGCCAATATTGATAATTTTACCACCGCCTGCAGCTTTCATATGGGGGTGAACCGCCTGAGAAAACTTCAGCACAGATTTGAGGTTAACATCAAGAACGTGGTCCCAGATATCATCTGACATTGATTCCGGTGGTCCACCGCCAGCGATGCCAGCATTGTTGACCAAGATATCGATGCTACTGAACTCTGCTAGCGTCGCTGCCACACAGCGATCAATATCATCCTTGATGGCGACATCGCAGGCCAGCCCTAAGCAGGGACGTTGTTGACCTACAAAGTGCTCAACGACATGTTGATTCTTGGTGTCATTGCGGCCTAGGATCACTAGATTGGCACCGGCATCAGACAAGCCCTGAGCTATACCGAGACCAATGCCGCCATTACCACCAGTGACGATGGCCGTTTTACCTGTGAGATCAAAGAGTTTCATTGAAGCGTTCCATAAATTACCTGCGTTGCCTGACATGATACCTGAGCAACCTGCCAAAAACTGTTGAAGTGGGCCCACCTACCACTGCACTCCGCCCCCTTCCGATTCAACCCTTTTCTAGAAAATAGCCGACTCGATACCGGCGGCCATGAACAGGCCAAACTCCTCGCACTGAGCCAATAACTCAGCGGTGATCTCGCCGCGCGAGATAATCGGTTCTTGGACTTCCTTGAAGGGGTAGCCGCTGCAAATTCGCCGTAAGCTGCTCAATGCGCCCGTGCCGTCGTTTGAGGCGCTAATGAAGATACAGTAAGGCAAGCCCTCAACCTTGCCCTCCGCCGGATAGAACGTACGCTCCAGAAAGTCTTTCATCATCCCTGACATATAGCCGAAGTTTTCAGGCGTACCCAGTATCAAGCCATTAGCCCAGAGCAGGTCATCTATATCAG
>JBLHRT010000236.1:0-4800 GCA_047626255.1 Candidatus Azotimanducaceae bacterium | reverse complement strand
GCTCTGTGAGGTGGAGGCGTATGCGTTGAAAAGCGACTCTGCTTAATCTCTAGCCAATCTACCAAGGTGACCAGAATAGAGTCTTCAGAAACCAGGCCACTTATTGCCATTGTGACGACGACCTAGCGAGAGCGAATCTACTGACGATGGTGTTCGTGACAGGCTATGTCTGTTTCATCGCCACGTCAGGGATAGCGGCTTGTTGTCTGAAGGAAGGGGCGTGGCCGTGGTCCGATTGCCCAAAGCCAGATCTGTCGATTGCCACCAGGTGAGCGCGACCGAATAGTGCCTAGTTCTGCAGATACTCCGCATATCCCTGCCACGAGCCAGGTGTGCCATGATGTTTCGCCATATGCATTGATAATGCGCGACTGCGCGCCGCGCCAGATTTTTAGTGCCTGCTTGAATTTGGCGCGACCGGTGGATGTGATCGAAATCTCCATGATACGACCATCGGTACTGGATGCGGTGATACTGATATAGCCTTGCTGTACCAGCGGTTTGAGGTTTCTCGACAACGTCGTGCGCTCCATGCACAGGCGTTCTGCCAGTTGGGTCAGGGCTATAGCGCTGGTGAGCGTGGCGAGTCATTAGTTTGGCACGTGTTATTGATTGCCGCGGCTGGCTCGGTGTTGTTCCTGCTGTTGTTGGCATTGGTTGTCGAGCAGTTTCTAAGTTTTCTTGACGGCTGCGGTGAAACCCTCAGTGTAGCGATGAACTACTGCCGGATACTCTTTCCCTTCGCTGGGATCTTGTGGCTGACTAGTGTGTTGAGTGCCGTACTTCGCGGTATGGGTAATCTGCGCTTTCCCGCCCTGTTGATGATCCTCGCCGCCTTACTGCAAATCCCGCTCTCGGGAGCATTGATTCTTGGATGGGGTGTGTTGCCAGCGCTGGGTGTCGCTGGTGCGGCGGTCGCCATTATCAGCGTCAGCTGTTTCAATGTATTAGTCCTGCTGGGCAGGCTTGCGTTTGGTGAGGTCACGGTGAAGCTGCGACTTGATCGGGTGGCGCTGAGTATGGCGCTCGTCCGAGATATTTTTAACGTTGCCCTGCCGGCATCCTTGTCTCCTGCGTTAACAGTGCTGGGTATTATGAGCATGACAGGGCGGGTAGGACGGTTCGGGCTCGAGGCGCTGGCAGGCTGCGGTATAGGGTCGCGTTTTGTTTTTGCTCGTGCCGCTGGTTTTCGGCGTGGGTGCAGCGATGACCTCCATTGTCGGCGTCAATATTGGGGCGGGGCAATGGCAGCGGGCAGAGCGTGTTGGCTGGATTGGCGCCTCGACAGCTGGGTTTGTGGTGGGTGCCATCGGTCTGGTCCTCGCGTTCTTCGCCGTATTATGGGTTGGCTTGTTGGCTGAAGATGCCTTGGTGTTCGTTGCGGGCGAAAGCTATATGCGGATCGTTGGCCTATTTTATGTGTTTCAGGGCGTTGGCTTATCTTTGTATTTCGCCTCTCAGGATGCAGGTACCGTCACCTGGCCTGTGATCGTAACCAGTGTTCGCTTTGTGATCTCGGTAGGTGGGGCGAGTGCGGCAGTGTTGGTGTTTGGCGACGGTCTTGAGCAGGTGTTCTACTTCACGGCCGGGGGTATGCTGATATACGGCGTGATGAACGCGATGCTGGTATCGCGAGGCGCATGGCGTCCATGGCCCCCCCCATGTGGGTTCCAAGGGACCCAGTCCGCTCTGGGGGGCTATCGAGTTGGCATTGTTGTTACTGCTGTGTCTCCTCTTAGGGTTTCTTGCGGCGCCAGACTGATTCTACTTCCGGTGTTTGAGTTGTTGGTGCAGCGTCAGTTGCTGGTGCAACAACGTCAGGTGCCGTAGCTTCAGGCGCTACCGTATTGGATTTTGTCGCTTTAGGTTTTTTTGCTACCGCTGGCTTATCAGCAGGTGCCTTGGCCGCCTCTGTTTTAGCCGGCTCTGACGTGGCAGGCTCTGCTACAGCGGCCTTGGTCTCAGTCGGCGTTGTCTTAGCCGCAGGCGGTTTTGGTACAGTTTGACGACTTGCTGAAGCCCAGGGCGATGATGGTGTTGGTTCAGGCTCGTTTGCCGGCGCAGTATTTACGGGCTGTTCGGCCTCGTTTTCTGACACAGAAGCATCGAATGCTTCCGGTTCGCCATCGACAGTCTCGGTGCCAGGACGATGAGTCAATTGTAGGCCCTTGAGGAAGTGCCTGAGAACTTGGTCCTGACATTTACGAAAATGCTTGTGGTCAGCTTTACGGAAGAAGGCGCTGAGTTCGTGTTTGCTCAGACGAAAGGCCGAGCGGTTCATCATCTCCAAGATGTCCTCGGCCTGCAGGTTGAGGGCAATTTTGAGTTTCATGAAGATATTATTGTTAGTCAGGCGCTCTTCCGGCGCTGGCTGCTCACCCTCACGTTTGCCGCGCTTGAGGTTGATCAAACCATTCAGGAAGGCGGCAAGCATGACATCAGGACACTCTTTGTAAGCAAGATCGTCTTCTCTTTTTAACCAGTCGCTGATGTGTTCGCGGGTTGCGCTAAGGCCACCTTCGGCGAAGGTTTTGATCATCGACTTGTCGTTGAATTCGAAGGTGTAGCGAAGTCGACGCAAGATATCGTTGTTGTTCATGAATGTGCTCTGCTGGATGTTAAGTGTTGAGTGTTGAGGGTGTTGGGTGTCAATACCCCGGTCGTGCGGGGTGTCACTTTAACGTGTTCTGGGCGGGATTGTTACAGCGCCGGTGAATTCTGTTCCATTGAGGCGTTCAGAGCCGTCAGATTTTTGTCGAGTTGACGCGCGACAATGCGAAATACGTCGGCGGAGATACCCAGTCCTAAATGAGTGGTATTGACTTCAAAGTGCTCGACCGCCGACGACTTGTGGTCGATGCAGGCTTCCCAGGCGACAACCCCGTCATTCTTCGAGTAGATGTTGGTGATGGGTAGGTGCAGGGGCGTTTGATCACGTAGCTCGATAGCGTGTTCGATCATATCAAGACTCATGCCTGTGCCTTGAAACAACGTCGCGACGCGTGTGTATTTAGGGCCGCCGATAATCGGGCTGCCCATCGTCAATACTTGGCTGACCATGCCCGGTAGCTCCCGGGCGACTTCCCTGGCGAGATAACCACCAAGGCTCCAGCCGATCAGTATCAATGGTTTTTGGCTACGCTCGGCCTCGCTACGCACGGCCTGGGTGAGCTGGGTAATCATGGACATGACATCGCCCATATTAACACCCTGTTGCCAACCGGCGGCGTTATAGCCCAGATAGCCCAGATAGTTACGTAGCACCAGGGTTGAAAAGTCACTAGCGCCGAAGCCCGGAAACACCAATACGCGTTCGCCATTTCCGCGTCTCTGGGTCAGCAGATCTGGCGCGTGCAGAAACAAACGTGGAAATTCTGTCCAGCTGAAAGCTTCATAGAATAATCGGGTATTGGAAGGCAATGAGATATTGTGCATAGCGATGAGCCAGAATATAGCGTTGTTAATGAGTATAGAGTAGGAGTTACGTTAGCGTTGAGCTGTTGGATTGGGTCCGTTGGGCGGGGGTACTGCAAGTCTTGTACTTATGATGAGCGAAAATTTGAAGGGGCTGATGTGTTGGAGTTGTCCACCATCAAGCAATATCGGTGCAATATCAGTGCTATATTGGCGGGATGTCGATAGTCTCTAAAGATATCCCGCCTGTGTAGTTCTTTTTTCTGCGATATTGAGCGCCAACTTAATCCTTCTTGGCATCCTTGCGCGTTTTGCGCGACGGCTTGGTGGATTTCTCCACTTTGGTCTTAGTTATCGCATTGCTCTTTCTGACGACTTTACTCTTTTTTTTGACGGGAATGTCCGGGCCACCAGTAGGCGTTGCATCGACTTCTGCTTCGGCTACTGCCACAGCGACCGCTAGCGGTTCTGTCGGTGCGGCGGGCGCGCTGGTTTCAACATCAATGTTCATCGGTGCGGCAGTCTGCTCGGGGCGGGCGTCTGTTGTGCGAGGCTTGCGACTCGCTGCCGGTCGAGGTGCTCTGGCCGGCGATTCAGCCTCTTGGCCCAGCTTGCTAATCTTCATAGCATGGCCGCAGACTCGAACTTTCTTCAGGTCATGGAAGACGTCTGACGGCATGCCCGCGGGCAGGTCGACATAGCTAAAGTCGTCCTGAATATCGATATGACCAATATGTACAGCATCCAGGCCTGCTTCATTGGCGATAGCGCCGACGATATTGCCAGGTTTGATCTCCTGATTGTGGCCTACCTCAATACGATAACGCTCCAGGCCTTCCGGTGGCTTGGCGTCCCGTGCGCGGCGTGGTCTTGATTCGGTGCTGCGCGGGCGTGATTCGCTACTGCGCGGATTGCGGCTGGCGCGGGCATCTTGCATATCATCGCGCTCAGGCCGGTTATGGGTCGGCTTGTCGGTGATGAGCAGGTCACGATCACCGATGGCCATCTTCGCCAAGGCCGCTGCAATTTCTATGGCAGGGGTGTCATGCTCGTGCTGATACTGCTCAAGAATGTTCTGTAGAAAATCCAGTGATCCAGCGCCGATAGTATCGGTGATGGTCTGCTTGAAGCCTGCGATACGCTTGTTATTCACCATTTCGGTGCTGGGCAGTTCAAGCTTTTCAATTTTCTGGCGAGTCGCGCGCTCAATAGCTGACAACATACGTGTCTCGCGGGGGGCGACAAACAAGATGGCATCACCGGTGCGGCCGGCGCGACCTGTACGACCGATGCGATGGATATAGGCCTCGGTGTCATAGGGAATGTCAAAGTTGATCACATGGCTGATGCGTTCAACGTCTAGGCCACGGGCGGCGACGTCAGTGG
>JBLHRT010000235.1:0-4848 GCA_047626255.1 Candidatus Azotimanducaceae bacterium | reverse complement strand
GGCACGGCGCGTCGTTGGCGCGTTGACGGCGTGGACTTTGAAGTTGTCGCGACTACTCGGCAGGTGAGCGCCTCGGCGAACAATCGCTCTTGTGTGCTGCTCATCGAGGCCAATGGCTTCAGGGTACTGATTCCCGGTGATATCGAAGCTTCAACAGAGTTGGCGCTGTTAACGTTGGCCTGGCAACCCGTTGATGTATTGATCGCGCCCCATCATGGGAGTCGAAGCTCTTCCCATCCGGCATTCTTGAATCGACTTGCGCCGCGCACGGTGGTGGTGTCGGCGGGGGCAGGTAACCGGTTTTCCCATCCGCACGTTGACGTGATGGCCAGGTATCGGGCACGAGACATACGAGTGTTCAATACCGCTGTTGATGGGGCGATAACGTTACGTCTCGGCGATATGCTAGAAATGACAGGTGCACGTAAATCCAGCCCGCGATTCTGGTATGATTGAGCGCGTTTTTGCCGGCGCCCTGGCGCCCATGATTACGCTCATCAGCGAGAGAAACCAATATGACAGATGCGTTGCAAGCATTGATCAAGCAGTTAGATCTGGAAGCCATTGATACGAACTTATTTCGTGGCTTGAGTGAGCACACGGGGCAGCCGAGGGTGTTTGGTGGGCAGGTCATTGCTCAGGCATTGATCGCCGCGTCGCGTACCGTGGTCGACAGACCCTGTCATTCTTTGCATGGCTATTTTTTACGCCCAGGGGACCCGGACCTACCGATTGTTTACGATGTTGACCGCATTCGTGACGGCAAGAGCTTTACGACTCGGCGAGTCGTTGCGATTCAGAACGGTCGCGCCATTTTTAACATGTCAGCGTCATTTCAGGCAGTCGAGCACGGTCTTAATCATCAGGCAAAAATGCCGGATGTTCCCAGTCCCGATGAGTGTACGAGTGATCAACAGATGTTCTCAGGGTCTTCGGTGGACAAAATGCCGTTAGAGATGCAACGCATGATCGCCATGCGACCTGTTGAGATTCGCCGGGTCGAACCCTACAGCTTTATCAAACCTGTCAAGCGACCACCCACCCAGCATGTCTGGATGCGGACTAAGGGTGAGGTGGGGGACGACCCTGTGTTGCATCATTGTATTCTCGCCTATGCGTCAGATATGGGCATTTTGAGTACATCAACACTACCCCATGGTAAGTCGTTCCTGAGTGGCCTGATGACTGCCAGCCTGGACCATGCGATGTGGTTTCACCGCCCTGTGAAGGCTGATGAGTGGATTTTGTTCGCCCAAGACAGTCCTGCCGCAGCTGGATCACGCGGATTCAATCGGGGCAGTATGTTTACACAAAACGGCGATCTTGTTGCCTCGGTGGCACAGGAAGGCTTAATGCGGGAGCTTCACAGCAGCCGAATGTGAAGCAATCTCCTTATTGGTGCAAGCTGTAGGGTGACGCGAAGATCTTTAATTCGTCTTTGTTAAATCTTAACAAATTGGGTATTTAATGCGCGCAATCTGATCAGAAGGCATGCGCCCATGAATAAGTTTTCGTTGATATCTTTGGTGTCCGTACTGACCGCCGTGCTGGCGAGTTGTAGCGATAACGCTGTTGAAACTGCCACTGAAGCAGGGACCGGACCGGTTGTGCTGGTCGGTAAGGTTCAGCTGGATGGTTCAAGCACCGTATTTCCCATCAGCGAAGCGGTCGCCGAGGAGTTCGGTGCCGTTGCCCCCAAGGTTAGAGTCACCGTCGGTGTTTCTGGTACGGGCGGCGGCTTCAAGAAGTTTATTAATCAGGAAATTGATATTAGTGATGCTTCACGATCCATCAAAACTTCTGAAATCGACAAGGCCACAGCGGCTGGCATCGAGTTTATCGAATTGCCCATCGCCTACGACGGTATCTCCGTGGTGGTTAGCCTTGAGAACGACTGGGTAGACCACTTGACCGTGGCTGAGCTGAACCAGATCTGGCAGCCTGACAGCACAGTCACCACCTGGAAAGATGTGCGTGAGGAGTGGCCTGCCGAAAAGATTCGTCTCTACGGTCCGGGCACGGACTCTGGTACTTTTGATTATTTCACCGGTGTTATTAACGGCAAGGAGCAAAGCTCTCGCGGTGATTTCACAGCCAGTGAAGATGATAATGTACTCGTACAGGGTATCTCCGGCGATAAGCACTCATTAGGCTATTTTGGTTTCGCCTACTACATCGAAAATGCTGATAAATTGCGTGCTGTGCCCATTCTCGGGCCACACGGGGTCGTCGCACCAACGGCCACGACCATTAACAACGGCAGCTACGCGCCGCTATCACGACCTATTTTTATCTACATTAATAAAGCCGCTCTGGATCGACCAGAAGTCGCAAGCTTTGTCGATTTTTATCTACAGGCCGCTGGTCAGCTAGCGGGTGAAGTGGGTTATATCGCGCTGCCGGATGATGTCTATGCGAAAGCTGTAGAGCGTGTCGCCAATCGCGACACGGGTTCGGCCTATCAGAAAGGCGCAACGCTGCAGAAGTTAATCGGTAAGTAAGCGCGATTAGCAGATGCTGAATACGGCTTGTAATAACCATCGCCAGAGGTCGCGGCCAACGCTACCTCTGGCGACTATGTGATATCCGACTATGACTTCATTGGTGGCATCAAAAAAACGCTGGGGCGAGAAAATACTGCGCGTGGTTTTTTTCCTTTGTGCATTTATTTCTGTGGTGACGACCATCTGCGTCATCGCCATCTTGGCGTACGAGACCTTGAGCTTTTTTCAGGAAGTCTCTGTGACTGAGTTTCTGTTCGGCACCGAGTGGCGGCCGCTACTTGAGCCTAAAGCTTATGGTATTTTGCCGCTGTTGGCAGGCACCATGTTGATTGTCTTTGGCTCATCCCTCGTGGCTTTGCCCGTGGGGTTGGCGTGTGCAGTTTACTTGAGCGAATTTGCCAGCGACCGGGCGCGCAGCATCGTCAAGCCAATACTGGAGATTCTGGCGGGCATACCAACGGTGGTTTATGGTTACTTTGCGTTAACGTTTGTGACCCCAGGGTTGCGTCTAATGTTGGATGACGTGCAGATTTTTAACGCCGCCAGTGCCGCCATTGTTGTTGGTATTATGGTTCTGCCCATGGTGGCATCACTGTGTGATGATGCGTTGCGCTCGGTGCCTGGTAGCTTACGAGAGGGTGCCTATTCCGTCGGCGCAACATCCTATGAGGTCACCGCCAGAATCGTTGTACCGGCGGCGTTGTCCGGCATTTTCGCGGCCTTTGTGTTAGCTGTCTCTCGAGCCATCGGTGAGACTATGGCCGTGACATTGGCGGCGGGTGCCACGCCTAACTTAACGTTGAATCCGCTAGAGAGCATTCAGACGATGACCGCCTACATTGTGCAGGTTAGCCTCGGTGATACCCCGAGCGGTGGTCTGGCTTACAAGACGCTGTTTGCCGTCGCCAGTTTGCTGTTCACCATCACCCTGATCATGAACCTGCTGGCAAATAAAGTGATGCGTAAATTTCAGGAGGTCTACGACTAATGGACCTGATCAAACCCGTTTCACCAGTAGTTATAGGGCGTCGTTCGGGATCGTTGCGGCGCCGGCACCTCTATTCTCGTGCCTTCAGGATTGCCTGCATTGGTTTTACGATGTTGGCCGTTGGTGTCTTAGGATTGCTGATTTATCAAGTGGCGGCCGCTGGCCTGCCCTGGCTCGACATGCAGTTCTTGACGAGTTTTCCGTCACGTTTCCCTGAGCGCGCTGGGGTTAAATCCGCCTTGTATGGCACCCTCTGGGTGGTGAGCTTTACGGCGATAATTTCACTACCGGTGGGCGTGCTCGCAGCGATTTACCTGGAAGAGTACGCGCCTGCATCAACCATGACGCGGATTATTGAGATCAATATTGCTAACTTGGCAGGTGTGCCGTCCATTGTTTACGGTATCTTAGGGCTGGCAGTGTTTGTGCGCTTTTTGGGCCTGGAACGCAGTGTGATTGCCGGCGCGTTGACCATGTCACTGTTGATCTTGCCGGTGATTATAATCTCTGCCAAAGAAGCGATTCGCGCGGTGCCATCGTCGATTCGGCTGGCCGCGTTTGCGGTGGGTGCCACCCAGTGGCAGGTCGTGCGTTCACATGTTTTGCCGTCTGCCATTCCCGGCATTTTGACGGGTGTGATACTGGCGCTGTCACGGGCCATTGGTGAGACTGCGCCGCTGATCATGATCGGTGCCCTGACCTATGTGGCGTTTGTGCCCGACGGTCCTCTGGATGAATTCACCGCGCTACCCATACAGATTTTTAACTGGACCTCACGACCCCAGGCAGAATTTCACGAACTCGCTGCAGCCGGTATTATTGTGTTGTTAGCTGTATTGTTGACGATGAACGCCGTTGCAGTGTTTATTCGTTATCAGGGAACTCGAAAATGAAGCAGCCAGAAAATGCAGTGCTGGAAGCCCGTAACGTCACGATTCGTTACAGTGGTGAGGCAGCGGTAAAAGATGTCAGCCTGTCACTGTTCGAAAAGAAGATCACGGCGATTATCGGTCCTTCAGGATGCGGCAAGAGCACCTTGCTGCGTTCACTGAACCGGATGAATGATTTTATTGATCACGTGACACAGGAAGGCGAGATTCTTTATCGCAACAGCGACCTGTATGGTGAACATGTCGATCCGGTTGAAGTCAGGCTGCATATTGGTATGGTATTTCAGCGACCGAATCCATTCCCCAAATCCATTTATCGTAATGTAGCCTGGGGGCCGACGATTAATGGTTTGTCGGGTGACATCAACGAGCGTGTCGAACGCGCTTTAAAGCAGGCCGCGTTATGGGATGAAGTCAAGGATCGGCTTGATGACTCTGCGCTGAATTTATCCGGTGGGCAGCAACA
>JBLHRT010000234.1:0-4866 GCA_047626255.1 Candidatus Azotimanducaceae bacterium | reverse complement strand
GGGCCTGCGAGGGTCGTCCGGGTGGCGGCTCAGAAAGGTCGTGTAAAAGCCGTCAGAAAGAAAAACTGCAGTTTGTCTTCGATGATGGGACTGTCGGCAGCCACGTCCAGTAATGTGCTCATTCGCAGTATTGAGGTGACGCGCCATTTGCTCTTGCCCATTGGCAGGCTAACAAGCCCCTGTAGGCCAAGGCGTTCTGCGCCTGCGTCGGCATCATACTCGGCAATGCCGCTCGCGGATGATTCTGCGGCGCTGATGTTGAAGAACGACTCTTTGTAGGTATTGTCACCGACACGTAAGCTTGGTCCAAAGGCATAGAAGCCGCTTCCTTCACCTAGCGGGCCCCTGCGATTGATTGATAAGTCGATGTAAGCACCTTCATGGCCGGAGCCGATGTCCTGTGCAATCACCGCAGAGGCGGCCCAGCCGCGTCCGCCGGCTTCAAGCAATACGCGAGCTTCCGCAGAGATGCCGATCTTGTCTAGTCCGCTAATGGAGTCATCTCGCACATTGAAGCCTGGTGCTATTGCGGCGCCGACATTGATGAAATGGCCTGTCTGCTGGTCGCGCTGTCGATGGAAGAAGCCGCCCACGCCCTGGGGCACGTTAGCAAAGAACTTGGTGCCTTTGTGATCCATGTAGCGAAAGTCCACATAGGGAGTGGGGCGAATGTTATAGTCGTCGCTACCGACGAACGTGGGGTTAGCTATGACGCCAATGCCCCACTGATAGCGCCATCCACTTTGCACTACGCCCATGGCGGTTGGTACACCTGAAACGGCTGCTACTGCTGCCCCATCTGCATCATCTTGAGCAAAGAGTTGCTGGCTGTTGAGCATAAAAAAAGCCACGGCTGTGGCGAGAAGCGCTGGTGTATTGTACGACATAGGGAATTCCATAAACGGCATAGAAAGAAAGATGTCGAGAGTACGTTAGTTGTGGCCAAATGGGCCACTGACGAGATGAGTCGGTGCGGGGCGGGTGGAGTAGTGGGGGCAGCGTAAAGTGTCGGAGTAAATCGCGGCCATACCGGGACTTTACCCTGGCGCTTTACGTTAACTCCTGGTTATTCTGGCTTGAGCTGTTGATTGAGTTTGCTTAGGCAATAAACTTTTTGTAACCGAGTGAATTAAGCTTCTTTGTAAACTCAGGCACTGAAAGCGCGTGTGCGAAGATAAGCCCTTGATAGGTGTCGCAACCGTTAGCATTTAGGGATCTGTTAGACCCGTGTCTTCCGTCAATGGATTGAAAACTTCTGGTAAAATTGAGCCCCTCTGGCGAGCTTCAATGCTGACATAACGTCATCGATAGTTTTGTCGTCATCAATCATAAGGATATTCGTTTTATAGAGAATGCTCGCGTCGCATGGCTAAACGATAGTTTAGGTTTAAGTGTTTAAAAATCATTAGCCCTATTAAAAACCCTACAAATATAGGGCTAATGTTCTCATTCAGTGAATCCATGGTCTCCACGCAAACCGTGCGGCCAATAACGTATTGAGGCCAGAGTAGCGTTTCACCTTCCTTAAACTGTTCTCTCTCGCTTTGATTGCTACGAAAGTCGTGGTGTAACTGGATACGAGCCTTCGTCACGCCACGGTTTTGGAGTATGCTGATCACCCGCATCAGTATCTTGGTTGATGAAAGTCGGGAATTTTCCCGCGAAACTTACCCGGGAACTTTTGTCTAGCAGACATTGTCTGACCTTTGGTTATAGAATTAGGACTGTAAGCTTAGCCCTAATGATCGGCTGGCTGTGACAGCCGACTATCCGCTGACTGCGTGACAGCGCCACTCATACATTTCGTGATTAGCCCCCTAAAACAAGCCTTTAATAAGTAGAGATGCCATATACCTATGATTATTCATTCTAGTCCGCTGCCTGATGTCGAAATCCCTAACGTAACCATCACTGCGCACGTATTGCGTAAGGCCGCAGAGCTTGCTGACCAGGTAGCAATTCGTGATGCCGCAGGCACAAGCAGCTACACCTACACTGAACTTAGCAACGCGATTGCCTCCCTTGCTGGCGGCCTTAAGGATCGTGGCGTCGCGCCGGGTAAGGTAGTCGGGCTCATGGCGCCCAACCTGCCTGAATACGCCGTCGTCTTCCACGGTGTCGCGGTCGCCGGCGCTGCAGTCACCACGATCAACCCGACCTATGGTGCCGAGGAAGTCATGCATCAGTTAAAGGATGCGGGTGCATCCATGCTGTTCACCGTGCCGATGTTCGCTGAGACAGCGCTCAAGGCGATTGCAGGAACGGACGTTACCGAGGTCGTTATCATTGGCGATGCGGTCTCCGGAACCACAGCAATGGCTGATGTCATGGGCGAGCCCATCGAACAGGTGCCCGTCGATACCGCCACGCATACCGTCGTGTTGCCTTATTCTTCAGGCACAACCGGTTTGCCGAAGGGCGTTATGCTGTCGCATCGCAATTTGGTCGCGAATATTGAACAGTGTATTCATGCCATTATCTATCAAGACAATGAGGTTGCTCTGGCAGCGTTGCCATTCTTCCACATCTACGGTATGCAGGTACTGATGAATGGACTGATCAGCAACGGAGTCGCGACCATCACGATGCCCAGGTTCGATATGGTCGAGGCCCTACAGGCTGTGCAAGAACTCAAGATCACCCGTTTCTTCGCCGTACCACCCATTATCATCGGCCTTGCCAGTGCGCCCATTGTCGACGACTACGACATGTCATCAATCAGACAAGTGTTCTCTGGTGCCGCGCCTTTGGGTGCCGAGCTCGCCGCGAAGGCAGCTGCACGCCTAGGTTGCGAAGTGGTGCAGGGCTTCGGTATGACCGAACTCAGTCCAGTGAGTCACTCAACCGTCGAAGGCGAGTATCGACCGGGCACCAGTGGCGTCACCGTCTCGAATACCCAAAGCCGAATCGTTGATCCAGACACTGGCGAAGACCAACCCATCGGCGGGCGCGGCGAGCTGTGGGTTCGCGGTCCGCAAGTGATGACAGGGTATTTGAACAATCCCACAGCGACGGCTGAAACCATCGACGCTGATGGCTGGTTGCATACAGGTGACATTGCGATTATCGACGAACACGGTCATATGTCCATCGTTGACCGTATGAAAGAGTTGATTAAGTTCAAGGGTTTTCAAGTCGCGCCAGCAGAGTTAGAGGCCTTAATCATCACTCATCCGAAAGTGGCAGACGTCGCTGTGATTGGTATTCCCGACGATGAAGCAGGCGAGGTTCCCAAGGCATTTGTCACCACCGCGCCGGGGCAAGAGATCACCCTTGAAGAGATTCAGGTGTTGGTCAGCGAGCATCTTGTGAGTTACAAACAGATCAAGTATCTCGAAGTGATCGCCGAGATTCCTAAAAGTGCAGCAGGCAAGATTCTTCGGAAAGAGCTTCGTAACAGATAGGCAAAACCCCGGGGTAAAGCCGGTATAATTGCCATTGCATTTATACCGGTCGACCTCAGCGACCGGTGGAGCACTCCGACCCATGGAGCACTACGCACCCTTCCAAATACCCCTTCCAGCTGCCTCTTTCAGCTATAACAGCGCGTCATCTAGCGGCAGGTTCGAGTGTCTACCCTGGCACCTTACACTGACCCCATTATTCAAGACCGAGGCGCGGTTTACGCTGCTTAGGTCAGGAAAACTTGCATAAGCGGCGGAATGGCGACTGTAGCGAAGGTTATCCATAGTCTGATCCCCCATGATTTGATAATGTGACTTCGTCTGATCAGGGAAGGATTAGAAAAGTGGACGATACCAAGTTGATCCATGAGGCAACAGAAACGGAGGAAGATGACAATATTTCCCATGCGGCAAAAGTAACGGGTGAAGATAGTAAAATCATCTATGCTGCAAAAGAAACGGATGACGATAGCAAGGACCTGCCGATATTTTGTCCGTTCATTAGCGGGCTAATCCACGGACAGCACCTCCCAATGGATACCGATGGCAATGCCAGAATATCCAACCTCAACGTTATAATGCCAATCTTCGGTTTTCCGCGATGGACCGCGTATGCTGCGGGCGTCGCAAATCGATTTATGAACATCAGCGGAAACCTTTGGTTTGACCGGTTCAACATACTCGATTTCCGCAACGGGATGATCAAACACAGCTGTGACTCAGGCATTCTTCGCCACGGGTTTAATCAGGAGAAGTTCGATGTCTTGGTTGCCTACGGTCACGACGGCAAGCTGACCAGTGCTAACTTTAATCAGGCTATTGAGGACCGTAGAAAGCGAGAGAGCGGTTCATGGATAGGGGCAAGGCTCAGCAAATTAGAATTTTCGATCCTAATGACAGCGTTCGGTACCCCGCACGAAAGTGGCGGCTCGTATATCAAGAGCGATGATCTACTAGCAATGTACAAAGACCACAAATTGCCGGGTCATCATCTAGATTCCATGCCGCGAGTGAAGTTGGCTATCGATGGAGACCTAATACACGCAGAGGCCTCTCTGGATGGGGGCCTAACCGGCCTCAGTGTAGAGCTCTGGCATCGTCGCGATTTCTTTCTTCGTTCATTCCTGCCCAGTTGGATCATTTTTAAGCTCGATAAGCGGCTGGCGATTCATGATCTGCCCGGGGATGGTAATCATTTTCATTTCGAGCTTGGCGTCAGCGCAGCGCCCATTAACATCCAGCTCCGAGTAACGGATACCAGGGAAACTATTTCGTGGTGTCGGCGCAAGGTGCTCACCGTTATCGATGGTCCCAGCAACATAGCAAAAAACATTAATCTTGGTAAGTTGAGGGTGCCCCATTGGGAGTATGACAAAACCTATGCGTTCCCCATGGCGCTTGAAAGCACCTTTGACGAGAGGCTTCCGCAGTCATTTACCTTGCATGCCTGGTTCGCGCTTAT
>JBLHRT010000233.1:0-4878 GCA_047626255.1 Candidatus Azotimanducaceae bacterium | reverse complement strand
TTCGGCCTGACACAACGCCACGCCATCCAAGACAGAGACTGTCGCATCAGGTGCAACCCGCTGCAATTCCGCTAAACGCTCATTGGTTAGACTGCTGTCCTGAACGGTAAACGCAATATGCTGACGCGCGAAGAATCGCGCGCAAGACATACCCGTTTTACCCAGTCCAACAATCACTTTCATTTTCTCCTTGCCGCCACGGTTATCCGGCATCGCTTTGATTGATCACTTTATTTAACACTTTATCTAAGGCAGTCGACGCGCCCCGCTTAGCGTGCATCTCGGACAAACACTTTGTCACTTCAACATAATCACTAAAGGCCTGTCGTTGGCCATTGATCTCTTGATATTCCTCGTGGCCCTTGCCGGCAATCAATACTATGTCATTCGTTGCCGCTGACTGTAACGCCAGTGCGATTGCCTGGCGGCGGTTAGCCTCCACGGTGACGACGGCGTCTGAACTCACACCCTGCTTAATATCAGATATGATCGCGCAGGAATCTTCCGTGCGCGGGTTGTCGTCGGTAATCACTGTATGATCCGCGCAGTCGGACGCGATTCGCCCCATTTCAGCTCGCTTACCCTTATCACGATCGCCGCCGCAGCCGAACACACACCATAGCTGCCCCTCACAATTCACACGCAAGGTCTTGAGCGCCTTTTCAAGCGCATCGGGTGTATGCGCGTAGTCGATCACTACCTGAGGTAGACCAGGCTCAGAGATCGCATCCATTCGACCTCGCACATTCTTTAAGCTAGCCGCCGCCGCCAGCATGGTTGGCAACTCGTACCCCGCCAGCCCCAGCACGGCCACAACGGCCAACATATTACTGACATTGAACTCACCCAACAGCGGCGACTGTAGCAAACCTTGACCCCACGGAGTGACCAAGGCTGCTTCAAACCCTTGATTGCTGTAGCTCACCGTGTGACAAAAAACATCGGCCGCGTTATTGGTGATCGCATAGCTGATCGGTTGTACCGTCGCGGGTAATTCAGTGATGAGTTGCTGCCCAAACTTATCATCTAGATTGACGACCGCACCCTGCAGCCCCGGCCAAAGAAACAGCAAACGTTTAGCAGCCGCATACTCGGCAAAAGTCTGGTGATAGTCCAAGTGGTCGCGACTGATATTGGTAAATACGGCGAAATTGATATCTGTGCCATTCAGCCGACCTTGCACCAGGCCATGGGATGACGCTTCAACAGTGACCGCCAGCGCCTGGTCGTTGACCAACACGCCCAGCATGCGCTGCAATTCGATGGCGCCCGGTGTTGTCATCCCAGAATCTTGTAAGGTGTCACCTAGAAAACCAAAACCCAACGTACCCACGACACCGCACTTTTTACCCAGCGTGGTCAAGGCTTGGGCGATAAAATGACTGCAGGATGTTTTACCATTAGTGCCTGTAATGCCAACGACGATCATCCGTGTAGAAGGCTCGCCCCAAAATCGACTGGCAATCGGCCCTTTATGCGCTTGTAAATCGCTCATCTCGAATACTTGGGCATGATGGCTGTCAAACGGCACCTCGCAAATGGCTGCCGCTGCGATCTGCATCACCTCATCCACATGATCGCGGGCATCATGAACAACCCCTGACGTGGCGAGATACAAATCTCCAGCCTTAACCTCCCGGCTGTCGTCACAGACACCGGATATAGCCATATCTGTTGTCAAGACTAACTCGGGCACTAGCTCGCTGAGTTTTCTGGACATCTACGCAGCCTCCCCGATTTCATCTGGTGGAACATTCAACAAACGTAATGCGGCCGCCATAATTCTCGAGAAAACCGGTGCTGCAATAGCACCACCGCCATAACCATTGCCTTTCGGGTCGTTAATCATGACCACGCCCACCAACCGCGGATCAACTGCAGGTGTGATACCAGCAAAAAAAGCGATGTGTCGAGTGTCTTCGTAACCGTCCTCACCGACTTTTCTCACCGTGCCCGTCTTGCCGGCGACTGAATACGCCGCCATTGAAGCCTTGCTGCCGGTACCAACCGATGTCACACGCTGTAACATTCGCATCACGTCTGCCGCGATGCGTTTATCAAACACACGCGTGCCTTCGACGTTAGCATTGTTAATAAGCGACAACTGGCGCCTAATACCACCCGAAGCAATCGTTAGATATGCAGACGCGAGTTGTATTGGCGTCACCGTCAATCCGTAGCCATAGGCGAAGGTGACTCTCTCTATATCCTTCCAGCGTCGATGATTCGGCAGAAAACCGTTACGCTCGCCAGGAAAGCCAATATCCGTACTTTGGCCCATACCAACAGCCGAGAACATTTCCCAAACGTCATACTCATTCATGCTCAACGCGAGCTTGCTGATACCAACCTGACTGGACTTCTCAATAATACCGCCAAGGTCCAGCACACCATAATTTGTCGGATCTGGAATTGTCTTAGCGCCGACCTTGATAAAACCAGGACTGGTATCGATGGTTGACTCACGCGTATATTGACCGGACTGCAGGGCCGCCGCCACCGTAAATGGCTTAACTGTCGAGCCCGGCTCAAACACATCGGTTAGCGCGCGATTACGCACCGCGGCCATATCAAGGCCCAGGCGATTGTTCGGGTTATAAGACGGCTGATTAACCAGCGCGAGTATCGCACCCGTGGCAACATCCAGCACCACGACAGAACCTGATGCTGCATTAAAATATTGAATCGCTGACTTCAACTCACGGTAGGCGAGATACTGCACGCGCAGATCAACGCTCAGCTCCAGATTTTTTCCAGGATCAGCCTCCGAAATCGGCTTGATATCTCGAACAATGCTCCCGTACAGATTCTTCAGAACTTTCTTGCGTCCGGGTGTTCCCTTCAACCAACCTTCATAGGCGAGCTCGACGCCTTCCTGACCTTTATCGTCGATATTAGTAAAACCCACCACGTGCGCAGCGACTTCACCGGCCGGATAGTAACGATGATATTCACGCTCGGCATACACACCGGGAATACCATAGGAGAGAATTTTTTCAGCGACTGATGGCCGTAGATGACGACGCAAGTAAACAAACGTCTGCCCGGGACTCTTGGAGAGTCGCGCATTGAATTCAGCCGGAGGCACCTCTAACAACAGGGCCAGTTGTTCCGTGCCTTCACCAGAGCCGAGCAACTCAACGGGGTTGGCCCACAAAGACACAACAGGTGAACTCACTGCTAGCGGTTTACCCTGACGGTCCTGAATCATGCCACGATGGGCATTGATACGCTCCATGCGGATGGTACGCGCATCACCCTGGTCCTGCAGAAAATCTTTCTCAAAGACATGCAGAAAGACGACGCGGCCCGCCATGGCCAACGCCAGCGCCAAGAATAAACCTGTGACCAGATACACCCGAAAGGTCATCATAAGGCGCTCATCGCTTCACCACGATCAGCGATTCCGCTGTCGGCGCGAACATCATCAAGTCATCACGTGCCACTTGGTCAATACGGGCGTAATCTGCCCAAGCACTTTGCTCCAGCAGGAGCATTTCATACTCGCTATCAAGATTATCCTGGATTGCCCGAAGCTCCTGTAACTCCGAATACTGTTGACGGGTCACATGGACGGACTGAATCACGCCCAGCGCAGAGGCGATTCCCACCACCACCAACAGCGTTGCAGTTATCTGCGTCCAGCCCATAAACCAAACGACAACCGTACCTATCAGAGTCTCGCGAGTCACAGCAGCTTCTCCGCGATACGCATGATTGAGCTCCTCGATCGTCGATTTCTCGACACTTCAGCTTCTGATGGTTTGACGGCCTTGCCGATGAGCTTCAACGTTCGTCGAATCTCACTATCACGAATCGGTAGGCGATCGGGTAACTTCTGGCCCCGAGCCAGGTCTCGCATAAAGCGTTTCACGATCCGGTCCTCAAGGGAATGAAAGCTGATCACCACTAATCGACCACCGATAGCCAGGCTCTTGAACGCACTATCCAATGTGCTCTCGACATCGCCCAACTCATTATTGATATAAATTCTGATGGCCTGAAATGAACGCGTCGCGGGGTGTTTATGAAATTCAATGCGCGGCACGGCGGCATCAATGATGGCCACCAGCTCATGGGTTGTGCTGATAACTTTTTCCAGTCGAGCAACCAAAATCGCCTGGGCAATACGGCGAGCAAAACGCTCCTCGCCATAGTTTCGCAATACATCAATGATTTCTTGCTCACTCGCCTCCATCACCCAGTCAGACGCTGTGCGACCTTGGCTCTGGTCCATACGCATATCCAACGGACCGTTCCTGTCGAAACTAAAGCCCCGCTCCGCATGATTGATTTGCGGTGAAGAAATACCTAGGTCCAGCAGAACGCCCGTCAAGGGCGGCAATTGGTGCGCCGCCACAAATTCCGTGAGATCGGCAAACGACCCGTGGCAAATGATAACCCGAGGGTCATTCGCATATTTCTGTCGGGCATCGCCAATCGCCGCCATGTCTTTATCAATAACTAACAGACGACCCTGATCCGATAATTGCGCCAGAATCAGCGCACTATGCCCCCCTCGACCATACGTGCAGTCCACATAGCAGCCGTCGGGATTCGACATCAATGCCGCGACAGCCTCATCTCTGAGCACAGGAATATGGCTATCAGGACTCGTAATCGAGCTATCTGCCACACCCTTATCTGGTACTTTTTGATCAGTCATTATCAGGCCTCGCTACAAAGACAGCGATTGCAATTCAGGTGGTATCTCTTGACCCGACTGATTATCCAGCCAGCTGTCCCGCCTCTCTATCCAGCGATCCTCGCTCCACAGTTCCAGTTTCTTACCTTGTCCTAGAAGCACCGTTTTTTTATCGAGTTCCGCATAAGCGCGTAATGGTGGGGTCAACAGCAAACGTCCGCTACTGTCCAACG
>JBLHRT010000232.1:0-4892 GCA_047626255.1 Candidatus Azotimanducaceae bacterium | reverse complement strand
AAATTCGTTTAGCCTGAGCAACGCCCTCATTGAGGCTGAGGCAAAAGGCAGCGGTGTCGGCGGCCTAATTCAAATCGAGGCGCCTGAAGTCGTGCTCGGACAGGGCAGTGAGATTAACATCTCTGCATTGAGCGGAACCGGTGATGCAGGAAAAGTCATCATCCGTGGGACAAGTCTTACGCTCGATAGTGGTTTGATCGCAACAGAAACGCTGACCGAAGGAAACGCCGGGCTTGTCTTGCTGACGGCGGAGACTATTACCGCGACTAATGCGCTTATTGAAGGCGAAACATTTGGCACTGGCAAAGGTGCTGATATTGAGCTCACGGCAGGTACCATCTCTTTGACGAAGACTAGAATCGACAGTTCAACATTGGGCGTTGGAGAAGGCGGTATTATTAGATTGACCGGTGATAGTGTTTTGGTAGACGGCTCTACCATTATTGCGGAAACAGAGGGTGCAGGTCGTGGTGGCAGTATTTTCGTTACCGCGGACGAGTTGGATCTCCTTAATCAAGGAAACCTAAACGGCCGTTCAATTGGCGGCAGCGGTGACGCAGGTAGTATATCCATCGCTACAAACGACTTAAACATAGCTGATGGCGTGATTACATTAGTCACCAATACATCGGGCGCCGGTGGTGACCTAATTATAGCCACTGAGACATTCAAGCTAGACCGTTCTACATTGAGCGCGTCTGCTAACGGTAATGGTGATGCTGGTAAAATCGGCATCATAGCGACCACAGGCACAATTGAGAATGGCACCGTCATTAGCTCGGACACTACGGGTAATGGTGTCGGTGGCGATATTTTCATTACCGCAGGCACGCTGGATATTCTATCCGAGGCGATCATTACTGCGTCCGCGACTGGTCTTGCCAGCGCGGGAGATATCACGTTGATGGTTCCAGATATTCTACAGATTGTCCGCGGTGAAATTCGCACAACGTCAGCGCAGAGTGGCGGTGGTAGCATCAATATTCAGACTATAAATAGAATACGTATTGATCAGAGTGTTATTTCTGCTTCTGCCAATGGCGTGACAACCGATAGTGGTGGTGGCAACATTGATATCGACCCAGAGTTATTCACTGTACGCCAGAGCCAGATTGTGGCTCAGGCTAATGCTGGCGCTGGTGGTAACATTAATCTGGTGGCGACCAACTTCATTGCCGACACGCAAAGCCTAATCTCTGCTTCGTCTCAGCGTGGCATTGACGGCACGGTGGAAATTGAATCACCGAATCAAGCTGTGAACCCCACCAGCGCAGATCTCAATACGGGTTTCCAAGCGCTACCGGAGTTCATCTCAAATAATTGCACGTCTTCGGGCTTGCAGGATCGAAGCTATTTGGTCGTCGACAACATGAACCCTGTTCGACGTGATCCGGCAGACTATCTACCGGCGCCGAGTTCGGATGGCTCGGTGGTGGCTTATCCAAGTGTCGCGTCGGGTAAATTCAAGCTCATTCCTGGTAGGGATTGTTAGAAAGAGGGCTTGAAAAAGGGCTGAGTGAGATGGGCTTTGAAGAGCGTGCAGCAAATGAAAAGAACGAAAAGGGGTCGGAGTGCATAAATTATGTACTCCGACCCCCGGTCACTCTAGCTCAGCCCCCCGTTTCGACTAACGCTCGTACTGGCAGTCGTTATGAATCCGCCTATTAGCGTCCCTGATCTGAGCATCAGTTAGTGCAATCATGAGCTGGCGCTTGTCTAGGGCGCAGCGTGCGGCGGCCTTCTCAATCTCGGTAGGTACACTTTTCGCATGGTTATCACCTTGGCAGATACCATCATCAAGTAGGCGCAGGTTGGGTGTTTCACCGCGTTCAACCGCCACGCAATCACCTTCAACAAAAAAGGTTTTGTCGGTTACGAAATTGACGACTCGGCCTTCTTGATCGCGGATCGTGTAACGCCGAGCATCAAGATGCAGATGGTCTGCAATTTCGGGGTCCTTTGATGCTATTGACGAGGGGTCAAGCAAGCCGCCATAGCCGCCAATTAAGTCATACTTGGTGATGACGAGTGGGGACGTGGATTCTACGTTCTTGATCGTCCCGAAATCAATTTGCGAGGGCGCCTCTCCCTCACTATCTAGCATCACGGTACAACTGCTTGTCCATATCAGTAACATGGTTATTAAGGCGCGGGGTAATGTGCGGGCAATTCGTGGGTCATTATGGTGCAAGTTCGTTCTCCAAAATTTTTCACTACGCTTTGTGGGAAGTGATTCTGGTTGGCGCACTGTTTCTGTTTGGGCTGCGTCAGTGCGCGTTGATTGCGACGTTAGCGAAGTCGAAATAGTATAGGTGATTAGGCAGCGAATAGCTCTCGTCTAAGTAGCAAGGCGATAGAGGCTTCTTGCTGTGGTTGGTTGTTTATTCCGAATCGAAAAATCAGTATTCCCGTCTATATCCCCTATGATTATGCGGCTATTGAAGACTCAAGGCTCATCTATGACCTCGTTTAGTTGCTGTACGATGTCGTGCGGCATCAATAAAGCGTTAGGTGTTGATAAAAAGCTAGTGTGCGTGATATGGGTTGAGCGGTGGGAGTGTCATAAGATAGCTCCATCGGTACGTTTGGTCGGCGGCACAAAATTTCCCACAATCATTACTATTTTTGTTGGCCCGTGTCATAAACCTGCCTGCCATAATTTACCTAACGGGAATGGTCAGTCGCAAATTAATATTAGTCCAATGTGTTTAACTAGGTGTCTAAAATTTATGAAATCAGCGCCATCATGTCGGCGACTGACATGCTGGCGCTCATCTCACTACCCTCAAGTAAGCTATCGGCCAGATCGCGCTTCTTAGCATGCAAGTTAACAATTTTCTCTTCAATGGTATTCTTGGCGACCAGTCGATAGACAGTCACTGGTCGTTGCTGACCGATGCGATGGGCTCTGTCGCTTGCTTGATCCTCTACAGCAGGATTCCACCAGGGGTCCATATGAATGACATAGTCTGCGGCGGTCAAGTTCAAGCCGACGCCGCCTGCCTTTAAACTGATCAGGAAAAGATCTCCCTCACCGCTCTGGAAGGCCTCAATGGCGGATGTCCTTTTCTTGGCAGGCGTTGAGCCGTCAAGGTATTGGTAGTGGATGCCGCGGGCGTCGAGATACTGGCGAATGAGGCTCAGGTGGTCAACGAATTGGCTGAACACGAGTGCTTTATGTTTGTTGTCGAGTAACTCATCAAGAATCTTGCCGAATGCGTCGAGTTTTGATGATGAGAGATTGGCTGCGGGCATAACCATGTTGGGGTTACACACAGCGCGCCTCAGTTTCATAATACTGGCTAAAGCCCTAATGCGCTGTTGATTCGCCTGCACGTCTTTGCTGCCTAACTGCTCCACGGCTTGCAGGCGCAGGGCTTCATACAGTGCGGTTTCGGCCTCACTTAAGTCGACACCAATAGTAATTTCGGTACGGGGTGGTAACTCGGACAGTACATCGCGCTTCAAGCGGCGCAATATAAACGGGCTGATAAGGTGCCGTAGGGCGTTGCTCGCTTTCACGTCGCCATTGGTCTGGATCGTTTGCGCATATTTCTTATTGAAGTCTTGCAGCGAGCCTAGCAGCCCGGGATTGATGAACTGAAACAGGTTCCATAATTCGCCGAGATGATTTTCGATAGGCGTACCGGTCGCGATCATCTTGAACTTCGCCGTCAATCCCATCACTGCCTTTGAGCGTTTGGTCGCGGTGTTTTTAAAAGCCTGTGCTTCGTCAGCGACGATGATGTTCCAGCCGATAGCATGCAACGCGGCGAACTCAGTTTGCAGCAAGCCATAACTGCAGATCAGCACGTCGTAAGACTGTAAGTCATCGAGGGTTTTTGTGCGGTCATCAATGCCAAAGCGAATGGGGTTAAGTGTGGGTGCGAAGCGGGCGGCCTCTGTCAGCCAGTTACTACACACCGACGTGGGCGCCAGCACCAGGCTGGGGCCGATTGCGGCTTTGTCTACTAGCAATGCTAGGGTCTGCAGGGTCTTTCCTAGGCCCATATCGTCAGCGAGACACGCTCCTGCACCCCAGGCATAAAGCCGTGCTAACCACTGATACCCTTGGGTCTGGTAATCACGTAGATCTGCTTGCAAGGTTGAAGGGACGATGGGGACTAGATCTCTGGCTGCTTGCAGCCGGTATTGCAGTGCTTGCCAGCTTTCATCAGCGCTGACTTCCATGCCGGTCAATGTGTCTTGCAAGTTTTGAGCGTTTAATGCGTGCACCTTTCCCTTGTTGTTGTAACTGCGAATAGCATCGAGACGTTGCCGAAGCTCGCTCGTCAAGGTAAGGAACTCGCCATCGCCGAGTTCAATGAAGCGGCTGCCGCTGGCGTCGGCTAATTCCAACAGCGCCTGCATGGAGTAAACCTGGCCTTCGTTTACCTGTAGTTCCCCAGTGAGCTGAAACCAGTCTGTCTTTGCTTGTAGCGTCACGCTCATCTTTGAAACGCCAGCGGGTTTGCTGAGCTTTATGTGCTTGCCTTCGGGCCAGTGTAAAACGATCTGTTCGCCAAATGTCTGTAAGGTGAGCAGGCCTTCCAGTGCTTCTTCGGTCTCCTCCCATAGCCATTCATGGGGTGCGTATTCGATGAGGCTCTTGCAGGCTGTTAGTACTGTATTCATCTGTTGTTTTTCGGTCGCTAAGTCGCGCTGGGTATGTAGCTGCTGGCCTTCAATTTCGGCGAAAATACTTGCGCCACCTTGGCCTGGGTTCAATAAGGGGCCGTTCAAAAAAGGTTGTGTATGGAATGTTAGACGCAGGCCCGCGTCCTGGGGCTGCAGATATACGTGCAGTCGCGGGTCTGCATCAATCAATGTTGCTTGGGTGGTGACGACGCCCGAAATATCCGAGTGCACGGTTAACAATGGCGCAATAGCGG
>JBLHRT010000231.1:0-4894 GCA_047626255.1 Candidatus Azotimanducaceae bacterium | reverse complement strand
CTTCCATCAATTGCACCAGTACGTCATGGTCGGCAGGTCGACAGGGTGCGAAACCTACGCCGCAATTGCCGACTACGACGGTGGTGGTGCCCAGATTAGATGAGGGATTCAAATGCGAGTCCCAGGTGGCCTGGCCGTCATAGTGGGTATGCACATCCACAAAGCCGGGTGTCACCAGCAGGCCGCGGGCGTCGATCTCTTTCAACGCGACCGCGTCAATACGTGGCGCTACGCACGTGATAACACCGTTGAGAACGCCGACGTCGCCGGTGAAAGCCGCCGCGCCACTGCCATCGATGATTTCGCCTTGCCGAATAATTAAGTCATATTGGCTCATGGTCACCTTCTTCTGGTAGGTTCTTATCGTTTTTCTTATAGTTGCACGTTGATGTAAGTCTGTCACCAGACAATCATTCAGCGATGGTGCTGATGGTGCTGATGGTGCTGATGGTGCTGATGGTGCTAGTGTCAGTGATGCTGGTCATGCCGGGACTTAACGTGTGATTGTCCTGCATCCATGACTTGCCGATCGCCTTAAAGGGTAAAACTAACGCCAGTTCAGGCACCTCGAGCGCGACCCACTGAGTAAACGAGTTACTGTTGGGTCCTGGCCACATCGTATAGGTGTCGGGATAAGGGTAGGTGTTAATGGCGCCTCGAACGTCAGTCACCAATGACGGCGCTGCGTCGCCCACGACTTCATGCAGCAATATGGGTGGTGATCGATACCAGTAGCGATTTGGATCGCCTTGGCTGACATCCAATGCGGTGCCTGTGCGGCGTATTTTCCAGCCGATAATCTGATGAATGGTGAAGGTGGTTTCGTTCTCCGCCCGTGTCGCGACCCAAGTGTGAATTGCAAATCGGCCGCGCACGCCCCAAACGTCAGCGCCGTAGACTTGAACAGCCGCTCCTTGACCAGGTAGCGCGGTCGTCACGGCATCGGGTGCGAGGGCGTGAGATACCGCCGTCAGGGAGGCGAAGGTAAGGCCTCCCAATGCAGTCAGGATCAACAGTGATTTGATGAACTTAGGCATAGCGTTGTTACGTGCATCAGTTCAATTGGATTGTAGCGGCTTGTGACGTGTTGGCACCTGTTATTGGGGCTGGCCGAGTCTATTCGACGATAGATGACACGCGGGTAATACCAGCACTTTCGCTACCGGTGCGGGGCAATGCTATCCTGTGACCCTCCTTTCGCGTTAACAGGGTTATGCCATGACATTTTCTGCGGTTCACCATATCTCACTGAATGTAGCTGATGCGGCCGAGGCGCTGGCCTTTTATGTTGATGTGCTCAATTTTAAGCAGATTCCAAGGCCAGACCTGGGCTTCGATGGCGCCTGGCTGCTGATCGGCGATCAGCAGTTGCATCTGCTTGAGGTCGACAAGCACGAGGCGCCAGCGGGACAGCATTTTGCATTGCGGGTTGACAATATTGACGCTGCCAGAGAATACCTTCTGGGCAAGGGCGTCAAGGTATCGAGTCCGAGCGAGATGCAAGGGATATGCTCGCAGTGTTTCTTCAAAGATCCGTCAGGCAACTTGCTGGAGTTGAATCAGCCGCTCGCTGTTTAACGCGCTATCCACATGCGCTTCATCGAAGCCCATGTGGTTAAGGTTCAGACGTGCGCCTTGGCTTTATCGAGAGCGCCGAGCGCCAAAATAGCGACCGCCAGAAACGTAAAGATCATACCGGTACCGCCCCCCAAAAAGCCCAATGCCCCTGCCAAGTCGCCCTCACCAAAGGGTGTGGCGCCAATAGACAAGCCGCGATTGGCGCTGAAATTACCTGCCCAGTAAAACAGCGTATTGGCCCATCCAGTGATGATCATGCCCCATCCCGCCCAGAAGTTTCGACTCGCCGTCAGGTCCAGTTTCTGCATCAGTAGTGCAGCCCCGCCAATCATAACGCCGTTCAATATGCCGCCAACGTGAGCCGCCTGCCAGCCCCGCGTTGTGCCGGGTATAGACACTTCCCAAGCCGGTAACGGCCATAGCGTCACCGCGTCAAGCAAGGAAAATATCAACATGATGCCTGCTACTAGGCCAATCAATAGTACGATCATGCCATTAGCAATAACAAGGTAAGACAGTCTCGGGCTTACGGGTGTAGCGTCCACAGTGAATCCTTTTTATAATTGGCTCTTCGTAGATAATTGTCGAATTTATCCGGCGCTTGCTGCCAGCATCTTCTCAATGGCGTCGTTATCGAGCTGCAAGGTATCGTTGCCGGCTGCGTGGTACTTGCGCCAGGCCACAGCGATCTGGCTTTGCTCGTCATTACATATCGGATGCTGGCGCGGGTGATAGTTGCGAGCCAGTACTGGCAGGGCCGATCGACCTAAATCAAAGGCGAATCCGACAAAAAACGTCCACGCTTTCAAGGCGCGTTTCGGTGTGGCGTAGTAGCCTTCTTTGCGCACCATCAGCGCGTAAGACTTAAAGGTTTCGTGGCTGATATGGACAAACGCACGCACGACCATCCAGCGCCGATACCATAGCGCCTCTGGGTAAAAGGCCTGAAAGAAGTCAAAGGCCACGGCGCCGTGTTCTACTTCTTCTACCTGGTGCCAAACCCACAGCGCGCGTAGGGTAGGGTCTGCGTCCTGCATCAGTTCTTCATAGCGATTCAAGATGATCATGCCCGCGAGAAAGGTAAAGGTTTCGTAGCCTGCTGTGTAGCCGATCTGGAATTTTTTGCTGGCGGTTTTTAAGGCGCCCTTGAAGTAATCATGAGCGTGGGCATCCAGCTGCATAATACCGGGGTAATGTTGCTCCATAGCTTTGTTCCAGCCAATGAAATTAAACGCATGATGGGCTTCCTGGCCGATGATCGCCTTGACCTCGTCAAGCAGTTGCGGGTCGTCGAGTTCGTCCCGGTAGGAGCGCATGACCTTGACCAAAAAGCGTTCGAAGTGCGGTACATGTACGCCGAGGGCATTGATGAA
Organism: Candidatus Azotimanducaceae bacterium; assembly: GCA_047626255.1. Taxonomy (GTDB): domain Bacteria; phylum Pseudomonadota; class Gammaproteobacteria; order Pseudomonadales; family Azotimanducaceae; genus UBA4582. Next base: position 1,943 of record JBLHRT010000231.1, on the reverse strand, counting down.
CATGGAAAAGTCAGGGTTGCTGCGACTCCAAAGAGGATCTGGGCCTGCAGTCTCGTCGAATGTAAAGCGTAGCTGGCGCACCGGAATCTCGTCCATGGGATGCTCGGGTATTGTGTGCTCGCTGGCGGTTGAGCTAGATGGGGACATCACACGGGCCTGTATCGATGGAGTCCAAAAGCATACTCTCATTGGTGCGAGAACAACACCGAGGGCGGAGCCGCCAATAAGGTGCTCAACGTGGCCGTATAAGACCTCGTAACAGGTTGATGATCCTCGTGCAGGGCTGCTATCGACCACAAATTTAGGTGACGGTAGTGTGCATCGCGGTCCAGTGCTCGGTGTCTTGCTAGGGTTGGCGTCAGATAGCAGTGTGTCGGAATGGTTTGGTCAGCGGGTAGATCGAAAGGCCATTGATAATGAGATTCAAGGCCTGCTTGACGGCACCCCGACTCTGCAAGAATTTTGGCAAAGACTCAAAGAAGCTGCGATAAACGTTTGTTGGGTTAAACCTATCACCAACAGGATGCGGAAATGAAGCGATGACATTGATCAAGTGGCTGTTGATTTTGGCGCCTATTGAATCTGGCGTCTCGGAAGACATGCCAGGCTATGTAGGGCCGCAGTTCACGGCTTTCAGGAAATTGGCGGCCAAATTCAATCGGGCATGACGCATCGCCCATTCATCGTGAGTATTGCGACACTAATGGTTCACTTTTCCGATGGTTTGATTTGCTCGGGCAATGATCATATTGTGGTGTACATCGGCAATGCCAGTCAGTGGCGGTCATCCAATTTCCATAGACGAGTCATCTTAAATAGGACGGGCATATTGATGAAAACAGCGATCGGTATAGGTAGTGCGTATTACAACGGTGAAGACTGGGACCAGATGGTTGACTATGCCGTGGCGGCCGACGGTATGGGTGTTGACCACGTTTGGTCGGCAGAAGCCTGGGGCATGGATGCGGTAGTGCCTCTTGCCTATATCGCTGCCCGCACCGAACGCATTCTGCTGGGCACAGGTATTATCCAAATCAGTGCCCGTGTGCCGGCCATGATCGCCATGACGGCACAGAGTCTGGCGACGGTATCCAATAATCGCTTTGTGCTTGGATTGGGTGTCAGCGGACCACAGGTTGTTGAGGGCTTGCATGGCGCGGCCTTTGCCCACCCGTTGGGACGATTGCGTGAGTGCGTTGAGATCATACGCTTGGGTTTGAGTTCAGAGCGAGTGGAGTATTCGGGTAAGCATTATGTGTTGCCGCGCCCCGGAGGTGAAGGTAAGCCGATACGCTTGTCGCAGCCACCGCGACCAGATTTGCCGATTTATCTGGCAACCCTTGGGCCTAAATCTTTACAGATGACGGGTGAGTTGGCCGACGGTTGGATTGGTACCTCGTTTATGCCTGAGCAGGCCGATGTCTTTTTTGACCATATGAAGAAGGGCTTGGCGAAATCAGGTCGGCAGATGAGTGATATCGACATTCAGGTAGGCGGTAGTTTTGAGATCAGTGATGATGTGGAACGTCTTGTTGCCGCTCGCAAACCTGCTATGGCGTTTACGTTAGGTGGTATGGGTTCGGCAGATACTAATTTCTATAACGACGCGTTCCGGCGTGCCGGCTATACAGACGCCGCGATTGAGGTGCAGTCATTGTGGGTGCAGGGTAAGAAGGAAGAAGCTATTCGTGCCGTGCCTGAGGAAATGGTACTGAAAACCAATTTGATCGGTACCGAGGAGATGGTGCGCGAACGTCTGCGTGCCTATCGTGATGCGGGTGTTAATACCCTACGCCTTAGCACCTCGGGCAAAGACTGGAGAGCGCGCACGCAGAGTTTGGAAGAGGCCGTGGATTTGGTAAAGCGCGAAGCGGCGCTGTGGTAGAACTACCGACGTAGTCAGTGCAGCGTCGTGAGCGGCACTGACTCTGATTCAAAGTAGC
>JBLHRT010000230.1:0-4929 GCA_047626255.1 Candidatus Azotimanducaceae bacterium | reverse complement strand
CAAAAACGCCTTGTGCAAGCGTCGTTGTTTGGTCCCGAAGGGAATACTGACATCCTCGGTCGAACGCCCGACCCGCTTCAGTGGATTTTTCCCTGAATGATACATGGCGGTAGCAGAGGCCATAGGTGATGGATAAAAATTCTGCACTTGGTCAGCTTTAAAACCGTTGTTCTTGAGCCATATGGCAAGACTCAGCATATCTTCATCGCGAGTACCGGGATGCCCCGCAATAAAATACGGAATGAGGTATTGCTCTTTACCCGCCTCTTTAGAGAAACGCTCGAACATTTCCTTAAAGGCATCGTAGGTGCCCATGCCAGGCTTCATCATCTTTGATAACGGCCCCTGCTCGGTATGCTCAGGTGCAATCTTCAGATAGCCACCCACATGCTCGGTCACCAATTCTTTAACATATTCTGGTGTCTCAACCGCCAGGTCGTAGCGCAGCCCGGAGGCAATCAAGACCTTCTTCACACCTTTGATATCCCGGGCCTTGCGATACAAGGAAATCAGTGGCGTCTGATCAGTGTCGAGATTCTTACAAATATTCGGATACACACAGGACAGGCGTCGACAGCTTGATTCAATCTCGCGACTCTTGCAGGCCAACCGCCACATATTCGCCGTGGGGCCACCTAGGTCAGAAATAATGCCGGTGAAGCCCGGGGTCTTGTCGCGGATATTCTCGATCTCGTTAAGAATAGACTCTTCCGAGCGACTCTGGATCAGACGCCCTTCATGCTCTGTGATCGAACAAAAACTACAGCCGCCGAAGCAACCTCGCATGATATTCACCGAGAAACGAATCATGTCATAGGCAGGTATTTTGGCGTCGCCGTACTGCGGATGAGGAATGCGCTGAAAGGGTCTCTCGAACACCCAGTCCATCTCTTCAGTGCTCAGCGGTATGGGCGGTGGGTTCAACCACACATAACGATCGCCATGGGCCTGCACCAGCGCCCGGGCGTTATGCGGGTTAGTCTCACGATGCAGAATACGCGAACTATGCGCGTACAGAACCTTGTCATCACGCACCGCCTCGAAAGCGGGCATACGAATATACGTGACTTGGCGCTGCCGGGTCGCCTCCTTGGGATCTGTCATGCGGATAACCGCAGCCTTGGGCTCAACAGTGTCACTGACTTGATCCTCTGCCAAGCTTGATGCATCGATCTCGTGCAGGCCCTCAGGCAACGTAGATAAGGCAAAGGCAGTACCGCGGATATCACGTAACTCATCCACGGTCTCGCCACCCGCCAGCCGGTGGGTCACTTCAACAATGGCGCGCTCGGCATTACCAAACAGTAGCAGGTCTGCCTTAGAGTCGAGCAGTACTGAACGCCGGACCTTCTCACTCCAATAATCAAAATGGGCGATACGACGCAAACTGGCCTCAATACTGCCGATAACGATGGGCACATCGGCGTAAGCCTCACGACAGCGTTGGGAGTAGACGATGACAGCCCGATCAGGGCGCTTGCCACCAATATTGCCAGCGGTGTAGGCATCATCGTGACGAATTTTTTTGTCGGAAGTATAACGGTTAATCATGGAATCCATGTTGCCCGCCGCCACGCCGTAGTAAAGGTTGGGTCGACCCAACTCCATAAAATCTGCTGTATTGGTCCAGTCTGGCTGGGCGATGATACCCACTCGAAAGCCTTGGGCCTCGAGCACTCGGCCAATCACTGCCATACCGAAACTAGGGTGGTCTACATAGGCGTCCCCCGTGACGACGATCACATCACAACTGTCCCAGCCCAGAGCGTCCATCTCTGCTCGCGTGGTGGGTAAAAAGGGGGCTGTACCGAAACACTCCGCCCAGTAAGGGCGATAGTCAAATAAACGAGTTAGTTCTGAAGGCTGTTGCATGATCTGACGCGGGGAAGTGGGATTCGCGGCTATCATACGGGAACCCTGTACGCGTGCAAGCCCCGCGCCTCGCGTTAACCCCCTCTAACGTAGGGATATTTCCACTTTCAAAGGGATTCAGCGTCGATTTAGAGGGCCATTTCGGTTATCCTTGCGATCGTTCAAACACCCGGGAATCCCTGCGTTTCATGGTAGCGCTTACATATTTTCACCCGGATTCAGTTGAAATCTAATAAGGGTCTTTATCGATGTTGAAAAACATAAAGTTGCAGGCATGGGTTGAGCAAATGCGTGCCCTTTGCCAACCAGACGATGTCGTCATTTGTGATGGCAGTAAAGCAGAATATGACCGCATGTGGGAGCTACTTGTTGGCGCCGGCGCGGCAATCAAGCTTAATGAAGCCAAGCGTCCGAACAGCTACTTAGTGCGTTCTGACCCTGCCGATGTGGCGCGCGTCGAAAGCCGCACCTTTATCTGCTCAGACACGGCCAGCGAAGCCGGGCCAAACAACAACTGGATAGAACCTGCAGATATGCGCACTACCCTCGACGGCCTGTTTGAAGGCTGTATGCGCGGCCGCACCATGTATGTGGTGCCATTCAGTATGGGGCCAGTAGGTTCACCCATTGCCCATATTGGCGTCGAGTTGTCTGACTCCCCTTACGTTGTCACCAACATGCATATTATGACCCGTGTTGGTCAGGCTGTGCTCGATGAACTCGGTGAGACGGGCGAATTTGTGCCCTGCGTTCACTCTGTTGGCGCACCTTTAATTGACGGCGCCGCTGATGTCACCTGGCCCTGCAATCCCGACAATCTATATATTGCCCACTTCCCTAATACGCGAGAAATCTGGTCATTCGGATCCGGCTACGGGGGCAACGCCCTACTTGGCAAGAAGTGTTTTGCTCTGCGCATTGCCTCGTCCATGGCCCGCGACGAAGGATGGCTGGCAGAACACATGCTGATTCTGAAACTAACCAACCCCGAGGGCGAGGCCAAGTATATCGCCGGTGCATTCCCCAGCGCGTGTGGCAAGACTAATCTGGCCATGCTGATTCCGACCATCCCAGGCTGGACAGTGGAGACGGTGGGTGACGACATCAGCTGGATGAAATTTGGCGACGATGGCCAGCTTTATGCCATCAACCCCGAGGCTGGCTTCTTTGGGGTGGCCCCGGGTACTGGCATGGACTCAAACGCTAATGCCATGCTGAGCCTGAATCGGGACTGTATCTTCACCAACGTTGCCCTCACTGACGATGGTGATATCTGGTGGGAAGGCATGACCGACACGCCACCCGCCCATCTCATCGACTGGAAAGGCCAGGACTGGAACCCCGCGGTCAAGACCCCAGCGGCTCACCCCAATGCTCGCTTTACGGTAGCCGCGGCACAATGCCCCGTCATCGCCGATGAATGGGAAGACCTTAAGGGTGTCCCCATCAGTGCGATCTTGTTTGGTGGCCGTAGGGCAACGGTTGTTCCGCTGGTCAATGAAGCCAAAGACTGGACCCAAGGTACATTCTTCGGTGCTATCGTCTCTTCAGAGAAAACCGCTGCGGCGGCGGGCAAGATCGGCGAGTTACGCCGCGACCCCATGGCGATGTTACCGTTTTGTGGCTACAACATGGCTGACTACTGGCAACACTGGTTAAACACTGGCCAAAAAGACGGCGTCAAACTGCCGAAGATCTTTTACGTGAACTGGTTCCGCAAGAACGATGAAGGCAAGTTCATATGGCCAGGCTTCGGCGAAAACAGCCGCGTATTGAAGTGGGTATTCGAGCGTTGCAACGGCACTGCTGACGCCATCGAAACGCCAATTGGTAACCTGCCCACGATGAACGCCCTGGATTTCGACGGTATCGATATGAGCGAAGAACAGATCGCGCAGTTGTTACGGGTTGATATCGACGGTTGGTTGAGTGAGATACCTTTGATCAGCGACTACTTTGATACCTATGGTGATCACGTACCTGGCGAGTTCCGTGAGGAACTGGCACAACTCAAGGCACGTCTGGAGTCTGCTCGTCAACAGGTGGCGTAAGCCACGCACGGCTACTTCGCATGAGGTAACATGTGCACGAACACCAGACAAAAAAAGGCCGCTTTCGCGGCCTTTTTTTTGTGCGTCACTTTCTCACACGCGATGTGTCCCCGTGGAGACTAGTCGAGACGTTCGATAATCGTCCCTGTCCCCAGACCACCGCCGCAACACATCGCAATCAAGGCGTACTTGCCACCTGTTCGCTCCAACTCGTGCAATGCTGTCGTAATCAACCGCGCGCCTGTGCTACCTGTTGGGTGTCCTAAGGCAATAGCACCACCATTCACATTGACTTTACTATGATCAATACCAAGATCCTTCTCCCAGGCCAGTACGACCGAGGCAAAGGCTTCATTGACTTCAAACACGTCAATATCAGCGACTTCCAATCCGGCACGCTCCAACACCTTACGCGTCGCAGGAATAGGCCCCTTGAGCATGGTGACTGGATCGACGCCCACCAGTGTATGAGCAACAACTTTCGCGCGCGGCGTCAGATTCAGCTCTTTCACTGCTTTTTCTGATGCGAGAATCACTGCTGCCGCACCGTCAGACACCTGAGAGCTTGTACCCGCCGTATGAATCTGCTGACCCGCGACTGCGGTCAAGCCTTGCAGAGACTCGAGTGTTGTTGCTCGCAAGCCTTCATCCTTGCTCACCACGTGAGTCTCGCCGGTTGGCTTAAAATCCGCACCCAATTTTGGGGCCGTAATCGGCACGACTTCGCGATCAAAACGACCCTCTTCCCAAGCCGCAATGGCTTTTTGTTGGCTCTCTAGACCGAACTGGTCTGTATCGGCTCGAGTGACCTGATATTCCTCAGCGATCATCGCCGCCCCCGTGAACTGACTTGCGGGTTGGTAATGGTCGGCGTAGTGCACGCCCATCGGATTGCCATCTTTCATCGCGGCGCCCAGCGGTACGCGACTCATCATCTCAACACCACAAGCCATGACCAGGTCTTCAGCACCAGAGCCAATCATTGCCGCACCCATAGATGTCGCTT
>JBLHRT010000229.1:0-4966 GCA_047626255.1 Candidatus Azotimanducaceae bacterium | reverse complement strand
ACAAGGTCTCGCTGGCGCGTTGCAAATCAGACTCGGAAATCTCGTCGATCACGGCTTCTGCACCAGGTTCCTCCTTAAAGGCCTGACTCAGGCAACGCCGCAAATTACGCGACAAGCTGTTATCAATATTGGTCTGGGCCGAATGAATACGACAACTGCCTACTGCCAATTTGGCATCCTCAAGCAACTCAACGGGCTGGTCTTCCAGCGCCAGCCGATCACGGACAAACTCAACAACCTGGGGATTCACACTAATCTGCAGCCCGCTCGAGCCATGCGGCATGGCTTGCAGACCCGCAGACACAATGCCGCGCACCTGCTCTGGGTGCTGCTTGAGCTCACCGAGAATAACAGCCTCGCTAATCTGAGTAACCAAGGGTACCAGCATTTGTTCCATCTGCTTTCGCAACTCTGCCAGGGGTGCGTCAAAACCCGTCAACAGGGCCTTGATGACTTCTCGCTGACTGCTAATCTCTTCCTCAAACTCGGCCCGCGCTGCCGCTTCACCGTCGACTTTGCCAGCTTGTTGTCCCGCTTCAAGGCCTGCTTGTTGCCCCTCACTGAAGCCGTCTTTCTTACCCTGCTCAATACCCGCTAGATAGCCCAAACTAGCCGTCGCTGCCGGCTCATGATCAACACTCGGCGGCGCCTCAGGCTGAGCCGGCGGTGTAACGGATACGGAATGCGCATCCGCCGTCAATGAGTTGCTCGGGGGTTGATCATCAAGGTCTTGCGTTACGGGGTCTGCGCCCAACGCCTTAGCTGGGCGGGGCTGTCTTGCACGCGCGATAGCATCAGCAGAGATAACCTGTTGCCTCCTATCGCGAGGCGATACAGCAGCGTCACCTGCGGCGGGTTTCGCGGTAGGGCCAAAAGCGGCAGCAGGCATACGCTTCTGAGCGCCTCCCGATGCCAACTTGAATACCTTGTCAGAAGTGACTGTCGGTAGTTGCCAGGCCGTCGCGTCGCCTGCCTCGGCAGCAGGAATACGGCCGCCGCGTATTGTTCCTTCGTACTTGGCCATACTTCCCTCCATCGACCCAACCATACGGATCTGTGATTAAACCATCGCCTCGCCAGAACCACCCAGCGTGATATCGCCGGCTTCAGCCATCTTTCTCGCCGCATCAAGAATCTCTCGCTGAGCGGCTTCAACATCACTGAGGCGAACAGGCCCCTTGGATTCCAGATCGTCTCGTAGCAATTCTGCTGCACGCTTAGACATGTTGGCGAAAATTTTCTCCTGCATCGAAACATCTGCCCCCTTCAAGGCGACAATTAACACCTCAGAGGTGACTTCACGCAATAGCGCTTGGATGCCACGGTCGTCGACATCGATAAGATTATCAAAGACAAACATCAGGTCTTGAATTTCATTTGCCAGCTCTTCATCCATCTCGGAGATTCCACCCATAATCTCACTTTCGATACTCGAATCAATATTATTCATAATCTCGGCTGCGACCTTCAGCCCACCCATCGCCGATGACTGGACCGACGATGAGCCAGAAAACTGAGCCTCGAGGATATCATTGAGTTCCTGCAACGCCGCTGGCTGGACCGTATCTAGGGCGGCAACCCGCATGACTAAATCTTGCCGAACTCTTGGATCGGGGAAATGGCCCAGCACTTGGGCAGACTGGTCAGGATCAAGGTAGGCAATCACAATCGCCTGAATCTGCGGATGCTCGTAACGAATAATGTCAGACACGGAACGCGGATCCATCCACTTGAGCGTATCAAGGCCGGTGGTATTGCCGCCAAACATGATCCGATCGATCAGACCACCGGCCTTGTCGGCACCCAGTGCCTTGACCAACGTGTCTTTAATGAAGCTCTCAGAACCGATACCTAGGCCCGTCTGATTTTCTACTTCCTCGATCATCGACGACATCACATGTCGCACCTGATCATTACGCACATTCTTCAGCGCCGCCATTGCCGAGCCCACTCGCTGCACTTCTTTGGGGCCCATATGTTGCAGAACCTTGGCCGCGCCGTCTTCCCCGAGCGTCATCAGCAAGATCGCCGCCATCTCGATTTTCGAGAGCGGCGGTGAAGCATTCGGAGCACCAGCATCGTTAGCCATTATACGTCCACGCGCTTGTAGTCAATAAGAAGGCCATTGTAGAGGTCATCAAGCTTCACTGGAAACCCATTCTTTAACCACTTGGGCAACCCGGGAGGGATTCTCATCAACCAGACTTTTGATCGCGTCAAGTTGTCGCGAGTAGGCATCCCCTGGTCCGGGCAACGCCAAGTCTTTGCCGCCGCGTAACGTCACAGTTTCCTCCATGCCACGCGCTTCCTGCTCCAACTCTTCTTCTGCCAGGCGATCGAGCTCCTGCTCAGCGAGCATATTACGCATGCGCTCGTGATTGCCGGGGCCCGCTAACATATTCAAGACAGGCCGCAGGACAAAGAAGGCGAGAAAAATCACCAGTAGCGCCACTACCCCCTGACGAACCAGACTGAGAAACCAGTCCTCGGTCCAAAACTCTACCTCAATGACCGGTATTTCGTCCAACGGCATAAAGGACGCATTGATGACGCTAACGCGATCTCCCCGTGCACTATTAAAGCCGACAGCATCCCTCACCAGCTGATTAAGACGACCAACGGCCTCCGGTGTCCAGGCAGTCATGGTCACCTCACCGGTTTCCGCGTCTACTGAGCGCATATCGTCCAACACTACAGCAACCGTCAAACGCATCAGTTTACCTAACTGATACTTAGTATGACTGATTGTTCTATCCAACTCATAGTTGCGTGTCGCCTGCTTTCGCTGATTCTTTAAGGGGGCGCCCTCGGCCGGGCCACCATTAGCTCCAGCTACTTCAGGTACCGCGGCTCCTCCTGGTGGCTTGTTGGAAAGCGCACCAGGCACGCCACCCTGGCTTGAGGCTGACTGGACTTCCTCTAGGGTCTCCTCACTACGAACCGAAGGGAGATCAGGATTAAACATCTCCTCGGTCTCCTCGACCCAGGTAAAATCTACATCAGCAGATACCTGCGCGTTAAACCGCGTATCGCCCAACACGGGTGCTAGCATACTGCTGACTTTGGACTTCAAGTCCTGTTCCATCTTCTTCGCTAGCTGCAATTGTTTCTCGGTTTCACCGAGGCCCATATCATCCTCAATCTCGGATAACAAGTTACCATGTTGGTCGACGATCGATACATTATCCTTCGCCATCTCAGGCACACTGTTTGCCACCAGGCGCATCACGGCCTTAACCTGATTCGATTCGAGGTGATAGCCGGCACCCATTTCAACAAACACCGACGCAGATGACTGACGCCTGTCGCGCACGAATACAGATTGTTTGGGGATCGCCAGTAGCACCCTCGCACTACGAACGTTCTTTAGGCTTGATATGGTCCGCGCCAACTCGCCTTCGATCGCACGCTGATAGCGCGCCGTCTCCATAAACTGACTGGTACCCAACTTAGCTTCCTGATCGAGTAACAGATAACCCTCGGCTCGAGAATCCAAGACCTCAGCTGCAGCAACTTTCATTCTAGCGGTATGCAGGTCTGAGGATGGCACAAGCACCATGCCAGATTCTGGCTCGACGGTGAAATTCACACCAGCCTGCTCTAAAACCTTAACAATAGCGTTAGATTCCGAAACCTCTAGATTACTATACAGCGGCTTATACTCCGGATCTTTGCCCCACATGACCAACATCACACCCAAGGATATCGCCGCTGCCAGACCCACCATCAAACCCAGCTGACGAACCCAGGCCATATCTAACAGACCCTGGGAAAAATTGTCGCCGCCACGGGCACCAGACCGCCGCGCTGCTACGCTTCGTCCTGCACCTGCATTGTTAGTAACCTCGCCAGAATCAGCGACAGCGGGTAAATCTGCCATACAACAATCCTTCTACAGCCTTTAGATCGGCATATTCATAATAGTTTCGTAGGCGTTGACCACCTTATTCCTGACCTCAGAGACCGCCTGAAATGCCACCGTCGCTTTTTGTGATGCGATCATGGTCTGACTCAACGTGACATTCGGGTCACCCATTTCCAGGGCGTGCGACAGCTTACCAGACTCCATCTGCAACTCATTCACCGAGCCGAGGGCGTTGACCATCATCTCACCGAAGTTTGCCGGCTTATCTGCTGCACCAACCCGAGTGGGATCAGCCTGATCCAAATTGATATGCGCGACCTGATTCTGACTCTGCAGCTTCATGGTGCGCATCTGCGATAAAACACTTTGTATGTCGACTCGATCACTCATGATTCACACATCAACTCAAGGTTAGTTCTACATTTAGATCAATACCGCTGTCGCGCATACGCGCCAGCTTGTAGCGCAGGGTGCGCGCACTAATACCTAACTTGTCGGCCGTTCGCGTACGACTGCCGTGCTCTTTCTTGAGCACATCGATGATCAGCTGAAACTCCTTAAACTTCAGATTCTCCTCGAGACTTTCATCATCACCTGCCACCTGCGCCATAGTCATCACATCATCATTGTTGGATGCCGTATCACAAGCACCCATGGGATCAAGAAACAGGTCTTCCTCGGTGACGTAGCCACCTTGCTGAAGAATCAGTGCGCGCTGCACGACATTCTCAAGCTCTCGCACGTTACCGGGCCAGGCGTATTGTCGTAAAGCGTTAACCGCCGAATCGTCTAACTCGACCATGGCGCGATTCATGCGCCGCGAATAGATACCAAGCAAGTGCCTGGCCAGCGGCAGAATGTCGTCGCGACGCCGTCGCAAGGGTTCAATTTGCATAGGGAAAACACTGATACGGTAGAACAGATCCTCACGGAACTGGCCTTGTTTAACATACTCCGCGAGATTGCGATTGCTAGTCGCGATGACGCGAACATCAACCTTGCGCACGGTCTTTCCACCCAGCCGCTCAACTTCCCGCTCTTGTAGAACGCGTAGCAATTTGGCCTGCAAACCCAGGTCCATCTCGGATATTTCGTCAAGCA
>JBLHRT010000228.1:0-5005 GCA_047626255.1 Candidatus Azotimanducaceae bacterium | reverse complement strand
TTAGCATTGGGGCTGCCGGTGGTGGCGACCAATGACGTGCGCTTCATCACTCAGGAAGAGTTCGAGGCTCACGAAGTCCGCGTCTGCATTTATGATAGCCGAACCTTAGATGACCCCCGCCGTGAACACCGCTACAGCGATCAGCAATATCTAAAAAACGGTGAGCAGATGTGTGAGTTGTTCGCGGATATTCCCGAGGCGATCGAAAATACACTGGAAATTGCCCGGCGTTGTAGCGTCGATGTCGATCTGGGTAACTATTATCTGCCTGAATATCCAATTCCGGAGGGCTACACCACAGAAGGCTACTTCAGTGAGGTCTCCCGCGATGGCTTGAACCTGCGGCTCAAAAAGATATTTGATGTGGATGCGCCAGAATTTGCCGAGCAGCGCATACCGTATGACAAGCGCCTCGAATTTGAGCTGAAAGTCATCAATGACATGGGCTTTCCTGGCTATTTCCTGATCGTCATGGAATTCATTATGTGGTCAAAGGAGAACGGTATTCCTGTCGGTCCTGGTCGAGGCTCCGGTGCCGGATCACTGGTGGCCTTTGTATTGCTGATCACTGACATTGACCCCCTGGAGTATGATCTGCTGTTCGAGCGTTTCTTGAACCCAGAGCGTGTCTCGCTGCCTGACTTCGACATCGACTTCTGTATGGATGGGCGCGACAAGGTGATTCAGCACGTGACCGAGCGTTATGGGCGTAATGCGGTCTCGCAGATTATTACCTTCGGCACTATGGCTGCCAAGGCGGTGGTGCGCGATGTGGCCCGTGTGCAAGGCAAGCCTTACGGGCTGGCGGATAAGTTATCCAAACTGATTCCGTTTGATCCGGGCATGACACTACAAAAAGCACTGGATGAAGAGCCGTTGTTGGTGGAGTTCATTCGCCAGAGTGAGGAGGCCCAAGAGATCATGGGCATGGCCTTCAAACTAGAGGGCCTGGCGCGTAATGTCGGTAAGCATGCTGGTGGCGTGGTGATTGCGCCTACCAAGATCAGCGATTTTTCGCCTATCTACTGTGACGACACTGGTGGCAGTTTCATGACCCAGTTCGACAAGGATGACGTCGAGCAGGCGGGTCTGGTGAAATTCGACTTCTTGGGCTTGCGAACGCTGACGATCCTTGATAATGCGGTTAAGAGCGTCAACATCAAGCGCCATGCTAAGGGCCTGGGGGATCTGGATATCGATACGCTGGATCTTGAGGTCCCGGCGATATACGACAACCTCAAGCAAGCGAAAACCACTGCCGTGTTCCAACTTGAGTCGCGGGGTATGAAGGACCTGATGAAGAAGGTCAAACCCAGTCGCTTCGGTGATATTGTCGCACTGGTGGCGCTGTTTCGTCCCGGACCTATGCAGTTGGCGGATGACTTCATTCGTCGTAAGCACGGTATTGACGAAGTCGACTATCTGCACCCGAGTCTGACCAAAGTGCTTGAAGGTACCTACGGCGTGATGCTCTACCAAGAACAGGTGATGCAGATTGCCCAGATTTTGGCGGGCTACTCGCTGGCCGATGCCGACCTGTTGCGACGTGCTATGGGTAAGAAAAAGCCTGAGGAAATGGCCAAGCAGCGTAAAATATTTGTGATCGGTGCCGGCAAAAAGAACGGCGTTGATGAAGCTCAGGCGACACGTATCTTCGATATGATGGAGATGTTTGCGGGTTATGGCTTTAACAAACCGCACTCGGTGGCCTATGCCAAGGTGGCCTACCAAACAGCCTGGTTGAAGCACTTTTACCCCGCCGATTTTATGGCCGCTGTACTGTCGGCCGATATGCAGACCACGGATAAGGTAGTGATCAATGTCGAAGAATGCCAGGAGATGGGTATTGCTCTGTCACCGCCGGATGTGAATCGTGGCGAGTTTCGTTTTGTGGCAGATACCGCGGAATCTATCATTTATGGTCTAGGCGCCATCAAGGGGCTAGGTGAGGGGCCTATTGAGGCGCTGGTGGATGGGCGTCAATCAGATCCTTATACCGACCTGTATGATCTCTGTGAGCGAGTTGATGCGCGCAAGATTAACAAACGTGCAGTCGAGGCGCTGATTGGTAGCGGGGCTGTCGATCAACTCGTGGATGACGGGTTAGTGCCGGCAGATACAGCGGCCATAGACTACAAACGGGGTCTGCTGTTCGCCAATCAAGAAGATGCCGTCAAACTCGCCGAGCAAAAATCACGCAACCATGATAGCGGTCTGGCGGATTTATTCGGTGATGAAATGCTGATTGGGCCGAGCGAAGATGGCCGGTATCAGCATCAACACAATGTCCGTTGTCTAACTTTTAAGGAACGCTTGAACCGGGAGCGCGATACCCTGGGTCTATATCTGACCGGTCATCCGATAGACTTATACCGTAGCGAACTTAAGCATCTAGCGAAGACTCGCATCGCCGATTTACGTCCGGGTAAAGACGCTCAGACGATTGCTGGGATGATCGTTGAAATACGCACCATGAAATCCCGCAAGGGCGAGACCATTGCCTTCATGACCCTGGATGATCGGACGGGCCGCATGGAGGTGTCGGTGTTTGCTGATTTGTACGATTCGAACCACAGCAAGCTGCATAAAGATGCCGTCGTCATTATCAAAGGTGCCGCGACGAGCGATGAATTTTCGGGGGGCTTGCGTATGCGTGCCAGCGAAGTCAGTGATCTGGTGGATGCCCGCGAGCGCAGCGCCAAGTGTCTGCGTTTGTGCTTGCAAGGCGATGAGTTGGGTGGCGACTTTAGCGGCCAGCTGGCAAAGTTATTGACGCCTTTCAAGGGCATAGGCGGGCAGGGGTGTCGGGTCTCCGTGGCTTATACCCGGCAGGATGCACAGGCCCATGTGACCCTAGGGGACGCCTGGCGTGTGTCACCTTCGGATGAGCTCATCCAGAATCTGCGAGATTGTTATGGTACGGAGCAGGTGCAACTGGACTACTAAGCGAGGCGCTGGTGCTGCTCTCGGATGATCTGCTTACGGATGACCAGCTCAATATGGTAGAGACGTCATGACACTACTTGACGCCAAGCTGTTGGCGCATCTGGCGAGCCCGGCTCACCCACGAATACTCGTGGGCTATAGCGGCGGTATCGACTCCCATGTGCTGTTGCATCAGATTGCTGCCGCCGGCCTGGCACACAAGTGCGTAGCAATCCATGTTAATCACGGTATCAGCCCCTTTGCCGATCAGTGGCAAGCTCACTGTCTGCAGACATGCGCGGATCTTGGCATCGCGATCGAGGTCTTTACGCTGCAACGTAGCGGTGCCGGTAATCTTGAAGCGCAGGCGCGGCAAGGTCGGTATCGAGCGTTCACACAGGCTATACAGACCAGTGATGTGCTCTTGCTGGGCCATCATCAGGATGATCAAATTGAAACAGCCCTGTTCTACTTGTTACGAGGCAGTGGCCGTGCAGGCTTGCAGGGTATGCCAGGCAGGCGAGTGTTGGGTGAGGGCGAGCTTGTCAGGCCCTTGTTGGGTGTTAGCCGTGACGCGGTCCAGCGCTATGCACAAGCCCATGCGCTGCGCTGGGTTGAAGATGACAGTAACCAGGACCAAAATCTGACCCGGAACTATTTGCGCCATCATGTGATACCGGATCTTGCGTCGCGCTGGCCGGACATTAAAGCGACCCTGGATAGCCAGCTTCAGCGTGATGCTCAAGCCCGCGAGCTGCTTGATGAATTAGCGAGCGCCGATCTTGCGCAATTGCTGGCGGCCGATGGCGGTCTGCGTGTCGCAGGTCTGGTTGCCTTGAGTTCAACACGCCAGAAAAACGTGCTGGGTTTCTGGCTTGCCAGCCAGCAGTTGCCCTACCCGTCGACGGTGCAAATCGATCAGGGGCTCCCTGGCCTGCTGGCCAATGCAGGCGGTTCGGTGTTGCGCTGGCAAGATGTCTCCCTGGTACGTTTTCGTGATTGTTTGTATCTGCTCAAACCGCTGCCGACGCTAGATGCCCATTGGCGTGCCTTGACGTCAAGTGTCGACAAGACACCCGTAGCTTGGCAGGGAGGGCATCTGTCGATGATGCGTCGTTGTGGGGTAGGGCTGGCTATTGATGATCTGGCGTCATTGGTGGTGCGGTCCCGCGGCGGCGGTGAAACCTTATATCGGGGCCAGCGACAGGCGGTGAAGAAGTTGCTGGCATCACGACACGTGCCGGTCTGGCTGCGGGATCGTCTGCCGTTGATCTATCTTGATGATGAGCTGGTGGCCATTGCCGGTTTGCCAGCATGGCAAGTGCCGGCGCTGATTCACAAGGACTACGAGGCCCGGGGCGATACGCTTGGCTGGCTGTGTGAGTTCTATATTGCTGATCGCTACGGTTGAGATGAGGGGGTGCTTAATGTCTGTCTAGTACAAGATACAGATTGAGGCTTGCGGCCGTCGGTGGTAATCTATAAATCCATCTCGGTTGAGCCCTTTCAACCATCATTTATCCAGATGGAAAATCAATGTCTCGTTTTATTTTTGTTACCGGTGGTGTAGTTTCCTCTTTAGGAAAAGGCATCGCCGCCGCCTCCCTTGGCGCTATCCTTGAGGCCCGCGGGCTGAAGATCACCATGCTCAAGCTGGATCCTTATATCAATGTCGATCCTGGCACTATGAGTCCCCTGCAGCATGGAGAGGTCTTTGTCACCGCGGATGGTACCGAGACAGACCTTGATCTGGGGCATTACGAACGTTTCATCCGCACTACCATGAGTCGCAAGAATAACTTCACCACGGGTCAGGTTTATGCGGATGTGATTGCTCGGGAACGAGCGGGTGGTTATCTCGGCGCGACCATTCAGGTGATTCCGCATATTACCGACGAGATCAAGAGTCGGGTGATCGCTGGCGCTGAAGGCAGTGATGTCGCCATCGTCGAAATTGGCGGCACCGTGGGCGATATCGAGTCTCAGCCGTTTCTCGAGGCGGCACGCCAGTTGCGCTTTCAGGTGGGAGCTGACCACGCCATGTTTATCCATCTGACACTGGTGCCGTATATTGCCACCG
>JBLHRT010000227.1:0-5006 GCA_047626255.1 Candidatus Azotimanducaceae bacterium | reverse complement strand
ATACGCTGCAACTGCTCGCGCCGCTCGAGCGGAGCAACCGGCCAACGGCGCTGATTACCGTCGACTACCTGCGAACCTTTCGGCACAGATCAGAAAGGCACGTCGAACCACCCAGCATTACCTGGCCAACAGGCGCACGCATCCTGCTGGTCGAAGACAACCAGATCAGTCAAGAAGTCGGGCTGGCTGTATTGAGCAACATCAACTTACCGTCAAGCGTTGCCGCTAACGGCGTGGAAGCTATTCAAAGCTTGAAGATAGCGCCTGATAACGCTCCCTACAGCCTGGTATTGATGGATTGCCAGATGCCGGAGATGGACGGTTTTGAGGCGACGTGCCAAATCCGTGCCGGCGCTGCCGGCGAACGTAATCGGCAAATTAAGATCATCGCCATGACAGCCGATACGACTATCAATATCAAAGATCGATGTCTGTCCGCGGGCATGGATGACTACCTGCTGAAGCCTGTCGAGAAAGCGAGTTTGATTGACTTGATAAGTATCCACCTGAACGTATCAACCGATCGAACCCAACCCGCTGAACCTGTTGTCGCCGATAACACCCTGATATGGGATCAGGCTGCCGCACTGAATATTGTTGGCAATAAAGAGTCGCGATTACTTGAACTGATCAGCATCTTTCACAAAACCACACCGCCAATTCTTATCGAACTTGGCGATGCCCTGCAGGCAAATGATTCGGTGCGACTTAAGTTTGCCGCGCACGCGTTGAAGGGCATAGCAATGACGTTCAGCGCCCATCAACTGGTATTAGCCGCCGCTAATCTCGAAAGCGCGGTAGCTGATGAGGCAGCATCAACTTATAAGCCCCTGTACGAAGTCCTGGAAGAGGCATTCACGACGTTTTACGACCTGCTGCAGCGCACCTATCCCGTCGCGTTTGAGGTCGATGGTGCTTGATACCGGCCGATTTCACTCGCTGTATCCCTGTTTTTTAATATAGTGGTTCCCATAGAGAGTGCAGGCACGCTTCAGGCCGGGCCGACTGAGTGTGTTTAATGCCCTGCATCGTCAGCTGCCAACCAGGCAGGACCCAATGGATCCATAGTCAAGAAAAAGTGCAGGGCTGTGCTGATGATTGCCATAGACCAATAGCGTTGGCTAAAATGTGTGTGGTGTGACAGTGCCCGGATAAAAATACGCATCATGAGCATACACGACGCGAATAAAGCCTTGGATACCCTTTTGGGCGAGTCATTCTTTGGTTCGTTTTGACGTGAATTTTGGTGGACTGTCGTTTTTGGGTTGGTCGAATACTTGATTAGGTCGATACTGAACGCCTGCTCGCGACGGCTATCGGCGACGAGTGTTGATGTACGACTACGTGGAGTCATTGATCCAATCACTGGACGCGCCCGTAAAATTCCCCTACGCCTTATAGGGGATTTTACGTTTCAGGCGCTGCGTCATTCAGGAGAGCACAGATTGAGTAACAAGCATTTATTTGCCGGTGTCATCGCCTTCGCGATGGTTGTATGGGTATTTTCAGGTGAGCTGGTGTCTAACGTAGTCACCGCAGATGAGGCAGACCCTGCTGTGCAGGCAAGCCAGGTGCGTACGGTGCGGGGTATAGAGAGTGTCGCAATGGCGCGCCAGCAGGTCTTGGCGGTGCGTGGGCAAACCCAGGTTAATCGCATGGTGCGGGTGAAATCAGAAGTTCCAGGTCGCATAGAGGCATTGCCCGCTGTTAAGGGTAGCCGTGTTAAGGCGGGGGATTTGTTGTGCCAGATCGCCGTTGATACGCGGCAAAGCGAGGTTGACGAGGCGCGCGCGCTAATGACCAGTGCCAGACTGGAATACGATGGCGTGCTTGACCTGAAAAGCCGGGGACTGCAGTCAGAAATTAATGTTGCCCGAGTTTATGCCGCGCTGGAGACCGCTAAAGCGCGTGCTCAGCAAGCGCAGCTAACGCTGCAGAAGACCCGTATTCTGGCCCCCTTCGATGGCGTGATTGATGTTCAGCCCGTTGAAATTGGCGACTATCTGCAAGTGGGCGATGTCTGTGTGGGCTTGATGGAAGTCGACCCTATGCTGGTAGTGGGCCAGATATCAGAGAAAAATATCGGAGCGGTTGCTCTTGGCGATCAAGTCGTCGGGACCCTTCTCACGGGACAAGACTTTATCGGTGAAGTGAGTTTTATAGGACGAGCGCCTGATGCCGCAACGCGGACTTTCCCGATTGAGGTCACGGTACGGGGTGCGAGCTCGGAGATGAGGGCGGGCATGACCGCGGAAATGAAAGTGCCCACGGGGGTAGAGACTGCGCACCTGATCTCACCAGGGTCGCTGGTGCTCAACGATGCTGGAAGCATGGGCGTTAGAATCGTCGACGGTGAAAGTATTGTTCGTTTTTATGAAGTGGAAATCGTCAGTGAAGAGTCTGATGGCATTTGGGTCAAAGGGCTGCCGGCACAGATTCGCCTGATCACCGTCGGCCAGGAAGAGGTTTTTGACGGACAGCTTGTCAATATTGATGTTTCTCCTCTGGCAGCGATGGTGAAATCTTGATCTGCGTTGTTTCATCCACCTCGTCACTTTTTGCTTAACCGGCCCTGGATCTGAACATGTTCAATTATATCGCCGCTTGTATGGATCGTTCGAGAACCATCCTGTCATTGCTGACGGTACTCGTGCTCTCGGGGGTGATGGCCTATTTAAGCATCCCCGTAGAGTCTAACCCGGATGTCTCTGTGCCGATTGTTATCGTCACTGTTCCCCACGAAGGTATATCACCAGAGGATGCTGAACGATTGCTGGCTCGGCCCATGGAGTTGGAGCTAAAGACCATCACCGGGGTGGAGGAGATTAACTCCTACTCCAGTGAAGGCGCTGCCACGATCGTTATCAGGTTTGACTACAGTTTTGATTCCAGTCAGGCCCTGCTGGATGTACGTGAGGCCGTTGATAAGGCCAAGGTCAAGATTCCAGCCAGCGCCGAGGAACCCATTATTGACGAGGTTTCAGCGGCAGATTTCCCGATTATTACGATCAGCCTGGGCGGTAGTAGTGTACCTGACAGAGTACTGTACAAACTGGCCAGGGAACTCAAGGATGAACTTGAAGGTTTATCGGAAGTGCTGGAGGCAAATCTCAATGGGGACCGCGAGGAGTTGCTGGAAGCTGTTATCGATCCAGCGCAACTCGAAGCCTATGGCATTACCAATGACCAGTTGGTGGCTGCCGTGGCACGGAATAACCAACTGATTGCGGCCGGTGCAGTGGATACCGGTCGTGGCAGCTTCAGCGTTAAGATTCCAAGCCTGATCGAAACGGCGGAAGACGTGCTATCTATTCCTGTCACAGCAACATCCGCTGGCGTGATTACGTTGCGAGACGTGACGACTATCAGGCGGACTTTCAAGGATGCCAAGAACTATACCCGGGCGAATGGCATCCCTGCCGTGGCAATAGAGGTCTCCAAGCGCAAGGGGGTCTCGTTGGTGGAGGCCGTTGCCAAGGTCAAACAGGTTGTCGAGACCTTGCAGCGTAACTATCCCGCGAATGTCAAGGTCGGCTATATGGCGGACCAGGCTCCTGAGACCATGGAGCAGATCAGTACCCTGCAGGGTAATATATCAACAGCCATGTTTCTGGTATTGACCGTGGTGGTTGCGGCTGTGGGCTTACGCTCTGGGTTGTTAGTGGCCCTGGGTATTCCGTTTTCGTTTCTGTTTGCGTTCATCGTCGTCAAGCAGCTGGGATACACCTATAACTTCATGGTGATGTTTGGCATGTTGCTGGGCTTGGGTATGCTGATCGACGGCGCCATCGTCGTGATTGAACTCGCTGATCGGGAAATGAGTAAAGGGCGTAATCCCAGAGAGGCTTATGTTTATGCGATTGATCGTATGTTCTGGCCTGTGATTGCATCAACCGGTACGACGCTGGCGGCTTTCCTGCCATTGATGTTCTGGCCCGGTGTCACCGGCGGCTTTATGAAATATCTGCCAGTGACGGTGTTTGCTGTCATGGCTGGGTCCTTGTTGTATGCCTTGTTGTTTGCGCCAGTGCTGGGGGCTTTGATCAGCAAAGTCCAAAAAGACCCTAAAGCCGACAACGTCAACCAGCTGGTGGATGAAGGTCGATTCAGCGAGCTGCGGGGGGCATTGGGTGCCTATGCTCGGGTGCTGACGTTTACCACCAATCATCCGTTTGTCGTCGTTAGTGTTGCGTTGCTAGTGCTGTTTGGCATTGTCCGGTGGTACGGCGAGGCCAATCACGGTACGCAGTTTTTTACGGATGTTGATCCGACATTCACCGGCGTTGACGTGGCAGCCAGAGGTAACTTCTCTGCTGCCGAGATTCGCGACATCGTCACCAATGTTGAGGACCGTGTGCTGGCGGAAGGTCACTTCAAGAGTATTTACACCCGCTCTGGTGGCAGTGGTATCAGTGTCGGGCCCGGGGGTGGCTCATCGGCTGATCAAATCGGCAGTATGTTTATCGAAATTTCCGATCGCCGTGAGCGCGAGATTAATGGCTACGAGGTTGAGGAGGCCTATCGTCGCGCTGTTGCCGATGTCCCGGGCGTTCGCGCCGAAATTCGTAAGGTCGAGAATGGCCCGCCGGTAGGCAAGGACATTCAGATTCAAATCGTCGGCGCTGACCTAGGTATCCTTGCGAAAGAGACCCGCCGCCTGCATGAATTCATGGATACCCTGCCCGGGTTGATCGCCGTGGATGACACGGCACCGGTGCCGGGTATTGAATGGGAGGTTGATGTCGATCGTGCCAAAGCGGCCATGTTGGGTGCAGACATCGTCAGTGTTGGGGCGGCGATTCAGTTAGTCACCAATGGTGTGCTGGTGGGCAAATACAGACCCGATGATGTTGACGATGAGGTAGATATCCGGGTTCGTTATCCTGAGCGATACCGGGCGATTACCCAGTTGGACGAGCTGCGCGTGAGCACGCCGCAGGGTCAGGTGCCTATCAGCAGTTTTGTCGAGCGTAAAGCCAAGCCCAAGGTCAGTACTATTTTCCGTC
>JBLHRT010000226.1:0-5015 GCA_047626255.1 Candidatus Azotimanducaceae bacterium | reverse complement strand
CCATGGGATTGTCCCAGTCCTTCTGATCAACATTCTCGATGACCGATTTCGCAACGGGTTGGACAGGCGTGGTAGTCGTCATAACGGGACCTCTTGGTTGACTTATAATTTGACAGATGAACTGACAGATGAACTGACTGAAATGAAGGATTGAACTAGCCCAAAGTGTAAGCTCATTGGCGCGGGGAATCTCCGCATCTTCTTCTCTAAAATTGAGCGATATGCGAGAATCACGCACATTACTATGACTACAAGCGGTAATAACGCATGGTTATCGACAAGTACGATTTACAGATACTCGACACACTGCAGCGCTCGGGGCGCTGCACCTCCGTTGAACTTGCCGAATTGGTACATCTGTCGGCGTCCCAGTGCCAACGACGCATGAAGAAACTCGAGGACTGCGGGCTCATCAAACACTATGTGGCGTTGCTGGATGCCCGCTCGCTAGGCCTTGAAGTTGAGGCCATCGTCAGCGTCACCCTGTCGAGTCAGGGCGGTAACCCCGCAGAGCAGTTTCGACAGGTCATCGCCCAACACCCCGAGATCCTCGAATGCCACGCCGTCACCGGCGAAGAGGACTACGTTCTCAAGGTGATCACCCACAATCTCAAGGAGTTCTCAGACTTCCTGATGGAACATTTGATGAGCCTGCCGATTGTCGCCAGCGTGCGCTCGAACGTCCTGCTACAGGAACTTAAGAGCACCACCGCCCTGCCACTTAACAACCTTATTCAGTCGGCGCGCCAGCCTTGAGCGAGACTTCTCAATCAACAGCCTTGAGCGACACTTCTCAACAGACAGCCTTGAGCGGCTCTGACCAGCCGCCCGCCTACCGCTGGGTAATACTCGCGGGTGTCTGGCTTATGTACGTGGCCTTTGGCCTCGTGGTCACCAGCCTTGCGCCCCTCACCGGCCTTATCGAAGGCGACCTTGGTTTAAGCCATGCCGCCATGGGCAGCATCATGGGCGCATGGCAACTGGTGTTTATCTTCTCGTCTATCCCCTGCGGCATCTTGCTCGACAGACTCGGGCCACGTTGGGCATTGACCCTCGGCGGCCTGTTGATGGCAGTATCAACCTTACTCAGGGGCACCGCTGACAGCTACACGGAGCTGCTGTTGGCCGTGATGTTGTTCGGCATCGGCGGCCCAATTATTTCGGCAGGCGCACCCAAGGTCGTAACAACCCTATTTACAGGCTCCTCCCGCGGTCTAGCCATGGGCATCTACATGACCGGCCCGGCTATCGGCGGCGTTGTTTCCCTCACCATGACACATTCATTATTGCTACCCCAGCTCGATGGCCAGTGGCGCAACGTCATGATTCTGTGGGCCGGCTTTGCGGCGTTAATTACCTTTATTTGGGCACTTGTCGCTGCCCACCCCAGCCTCAATCGAACGTCACCAGGTACTGCAAGCACCAGCACTGCGCCCCAGAGTCAGACCCAAATTATTAAATCTATACTCGTTATTCCGGCGGTGACACTCGTGTTGCTAATGAGTGTTGGCGTGTTCTTGTTCAATCACGGCCTGAATAACTGGCTACCAGAACTGCTACGACAAAACGGCATGAGTCTGGTCACGGCAGGTTACTGGGCGGCCATTCCCACCGTCATCGGTATCATCGGCTCGCTACTCATTCCCCGCCTGGCGACCCCTGGGCGCCGTATTCCTATTCTCATTGGCTTGAGTCTTTGTGCGGCGGCAGCCAGCCTGCTGCTACAAGTGCCATATGAACC
The DNA here is from genome assembly GCA_047626255.1 of Candidatus Azotimanducaceae bacterium. Lineage (GTDB taxonomy): Bacteria > Pseudomonadota > Gammaproteobacteria > Pseudomonadales > Azotimanducaceae > UBA4582. Next base: position 3,274 of record JBLHRT010000226.1, on the reverse strand, counting down.
GATATTATTTAGCGGCTTACTGCTGCAGGGCATTGCTCGCTCAGCACTGATGACCATACTGATCCTGACACTGGTTGAGCTACCCGGCATTGGCGATCGATATGCCGGTGTCGCCAGCGGTCTGTTCTTTGCGTCTGCTGAGGTCGGGGGCATGCTTGGCCCGCTAACACTGGGACTGTTGTATGACGTTACCGGTGACTTTGATGCTGGCCTATATCTGCTTACGGCCGTCGGCTTAACGCTGGCACTAGGCGCGCGACGGCTGCACGTTATCGCCACCCGCAATACCGCAGAAAACGGGCCTAAAGAGATGTCCTGATATGATCATTGTCCTGTAGCGATATCATGCTAACGTGTTTGAAATCCAACAAATCGGACTGCCTACCATGAGCGAACCACGCAATGACCCGCAGGATCCTGTCGATCGCGCAACCATGAGCCCGTTTCTACGACCAGATGCACCGCCGGTCATCCGCGATCCTTATTCAGTACCCATCGAGGACATCAACGTCATTGACGGCCGACTGTTTGAAGAAGATCTGCACTGGGCGCACTTTGCGCGACTGCGGGACGAAGACCCTGTGCACCTCAACGAATTGCCGGCCACCGGACGTTATTGGTCAATCACCAAATTCGAGGACATCATGTTGATCGACAAGAACCACGATATGTTCTCGTCAGCACATGGTATCGCTATTGGCCCGCGAGTCGATGCTGAACTCAATTCGGAAGACTTGAACCTGTCGATGTTTATCGCCATGGACCCTCCCAAGCATGACCTGCAGCGCGCCACCGTCAGCGGTGTTGTAGCGCCGCCGAATTTGGCGAAAATGGAAAGCATCATTCGCGAACGTGCCGGCAAAATCCTCGACGATTTACCCAGGGGCGAAACCTTCAACTGGGTAGACAAAGTGTCTATCGAGTTGACCACACAGATGCTCGCAACGCTGTTTGATTTTCCGTTCGAAGATCGCCGCATGCTCACCCGCTGGTCTGATGTCGCCACCGCTGCGCCCGGCACCGGTGTTGTTGGGTCTGAAGAACAACGCCGCACCGAGCTACTCGAATGCCTGGCCTACTTCACGAAGCTGTGGAATGAACGCGCCCAAATGACCGAGCCTGGCTCAGATTTGATCTCCATGCTGGCCCACGGTAAAGACACCAAAGACATGCAGCCGTTCGAGTTTCTTGGCAACCTGATACTGCTCATTGTGGGTGGTAACGACACGACCCGTAACTCTATGAGTGCTGGCGTACTAGCTCTGAACGAGAGTCCCGCGGAATATGAAAAACTCAAAGCCAAGCCATCGTTGATCCCGAATATGGTGTCTGAAATTATTCGTTGGCAGACGCCATTACCTTACATGCGGCGTACATCTAACGTCGATTTCGAGCTGCGCGGCAAGCAAATCAGGAAAGGCGATCAGCTACTAATGTGGTATGTGTCGGGCAATCGTGACACTGATGTGATTGAACGCGCTGATGAGTTCCTAATCGATCGAGCGCAAGCCCGACATCACCTGTCATTTGGTTTCGGCATTCACCGTTGCATGGGAAATCGTCTGGCAGAAATGCAGCTGCGCATTGTCTGGGAAGAGATCATGAAGCGCTTCAAGCACGTGGAAGTCGTTGGCGAGCCGGTAAGACTACGCTCAAGCTTTGTTCGGGGCATCACTGACTTACCCGTTCAGGTGCATGACCTGTAGTCGCGACCCTATGAAAAATTAAACGCGGAGCATAAACTGCCCCGCACTCACGCCTACAAGCTAACTTCTACACTGACGGGTATGCCTGTCATAAAGGCTTGATTGCTGAGCTTCTCATAACTGCCCGGCCCTGACGGCAACAGGTCATTAGCATTAACGCCGGCATATTGCTTGGCCACCTGCATGCGTGTCTTGTCGTTACCCCAACCATGGGTCATGGCCACGGTGCCTGGCTTCAAGGTCTCATCAATAGACACGGTTGAGCTGATATCACCGAACGTATTCCAAATACGCACACGAGAGCCGTCACCGAGATTGCGGGCACGGGCATCATCAGGGTGCATATATAAAGGATTTGTCAGTTGCGCAGGGCGCTTCAGCGCCGGCAAATTATGCATCCAACTGTTGATCATATAGTTGGTGCGGCGCGAGATCATTTTCAGCGCGTCTGGCGCCTCGGCCTGCAACTCTGCAAAGATTTTCTCACAACGCACCAATGCCTCATCGAACATCACCGGACAGCAATCGACTCGTTCTGATTCGGTTTGAATCCAGTCGGTAAAAAATCGACCCGCAGCCGGCAAGGGCAATACCGCTGTCTGGTTCGGCATGGCACGAATCTCACTGATGCTGGTGTCACTCTGCCGCAGCATATGATCGATACGCCCCATCTGGGATGGCGCCAGCTCTTCATCGAGGATTGAATCAAACCCCTGAGCCTGCTCGATCTTAGCCAGAATCCACCACTCCGGCTTACGCTCAGCCTTGGGCGCGACGATCAGGTCGGTGTACTGCACAAAAGGTTGAGCCTGCAGACCAAGCCCGCACATATTGATGTCTTCGCGCTCATACATATCTGTCGCTGGCAGCACATAGTCTGCGTATTGGGCCGTCGCGCTCGGATAAATATCGATCACGATGACCAGCTCCAATTTGGCGAAAGCCTCACGCAGGCGCGCGCCATTGCCCATGGACAACATGGGATTGCCAGAGATCACCACCAACGCTCTTACCGGATTGTCTTCTGCCAGAATCATGTCTGTCATCAAGTTACCCGGCAAGGAGCCACGCACTTTGCGTATCTCGCCGAAGGGCGAATCAAAAAAGGGCGACTCACCACGGACACGACCAGCCTTAGCCGCCGGATAAAAACCCAGCGAATAAATATTGCCACCCACCTTATCCAGATTACCCGTAACAAAGCTCAACATGAACAACAGCCAATAAGCCAAGGTGCCTTGTCGTCCCATATTGACGCCAGTGGACATATACACAGCGGCCCGCTCGGCACCGGCAAACTCGTTCGCCAGGGTCCGAATCTCTTCGCTACTGATACCCACCACATCGGCGACGCGATCGGGCGTGTACTGACTGACAAAAGCCCGTAACTCGTCGATGCGCTCACCATGTTCGTCAATCATACCCAGGTCAAACTGGTGCGTGACATCAAGGTGCTGCAGCATCGCGGCCATCAGGTACACATCGGTATCGGGGTGAACCTGAACAATCTCACCAATACCCTTGACCGACTCGTTTTTTCGCGGATCGACAAAGCGGATACTGGCGCC
>JBLHRT010000225.1:0-5036 GCA_047626255.1 Candidatus Azotimanducaceae bacterium | reverse complement strand
CCGCTATTCTGGGCGGTGATGTGTCGGATTTGAATCAGCTATTGAAGACCCTCGCATGACTTCCCAGGTCATCTGGCATGGCAGTGCTTGAACCAAGGGTCTAAAACCCTCGGCCCACCGACTAGGCGGCTATTCTTCTATCACCGCCTTGGGATTTGGCCCATATTGATTTTGTTCAGGCTTACTGTCAGACGCTAAAAAAACCATGAGCACAATGATACCTATTACTGGTACCAATGAGATGAACAGCCACCAACCACTGCGGCTTGTATCATGGAGCCTCCTAACGCTAACGCCTATGCTCGGTAGCAGAGCCGCCAGCCCATAAATCCCACTCAGCAGCCCCACTCCCGCTTCCTCGCTGAAAGTACCCGCCACGCCATCAATGATGGCAAGCAGGATGTAGATGAGCATGTAAAACAGATAGTAATACCAATACTCTTTACGGCGCGCTCGCCCGTTAAAAACGGCATACTTTTTCCATACTTGTAGATACCAGTTCATTTTTTCCCTTTTTTGCAATCCCTAGTGATTCGCATAGATGGTCAATGAAACGACACTATCGCCTAAACACATCCTGAACAACCCGTCATTTCTTCGATTAACTCAAATCAAAAAAACACCAGAAGACTCACAAAGATCAGTAGAACGATCGGCAAAACGATTAACAAAACATCAAAGAGAGATCCGAGCACTCATGAGCAAATCTGATATGGATCAAATATCAACTACCAAAGACACCGCATCCTTGAACCTTATCATGCGTGCGATATTCGCTGCGCCTACCAGCATAACTCCCGACGTTGACACCGACTATCGTTGGAAATAGTGTGGCTTTAGCAGCACTTTGTCTCCTGACTCAATAAAAACAACGTCAATGGCGGGGACTCAAGCATGAAAAAGTTTTACCAACAACACTGCTCAGCGCACTCGGGGCTATTTCTGCCTTTATTTTCGCTCAAACCAGTCTCGCCGCAGAAACGCCAACGGTTGCCGATTTCAGCATGTGTACTTATGAGCCTGGCAAGGGTCCCAACGATTTGAACAAAGCCGTGAGTTATTGGCAGACACAGATGGGGAAAATTTATCCTGAAGGCAGCACCTATTTTGCCGCGATGATGACCACATTCTATCAGGATGCCGAACCTGAGCCGACTGACGATAATGGCATTATTGAGATATTTGCCAGCACGGTTAACGAAGGTAAAACAAGTGCCAATGTGCTCGCTGCAGAGCAGGCCTGGGCAGTTCAAGCCACAGCATTGAAGCTACCTCTTAGCTCTTGGCGCTTCAACCCTGCCTGGGCCAACAGTCCCGCCGATTTAGTTTACTTCGTCGTACATGATGACCTGAAAGCGTTCGCGGTGAATAGCACCGCGCGACTTACTGACCCGAACGTTGCTGATGTAAATGCGGGATTTGCCGACACCATGACAGGCGTGTCTTGGGTAAAGGCGAGCAAAATCGTTCATCGTCCAACAATGACGCCTGCCGCCTCTTGATCAGTCGCGGGGTGAGGGTTAACTCCTCACCTCGCTATGATCTGCTCCGCACCGAGAACCTATGGCAGCCAACGAAAGGAAAATACCAGAGAGAAATAATCTGTATATTTCTCACGCTGCCACCCGTATCGCTACCTGCCTGCTAACGCGCTCATGGGATCAGTCCCCGCCTCACGTATTGTCTATCGGCCTGAAGCCGTCCACGCCTGATGCCAAAAACAACGACCCAACCTGAGCGCGCTGCATGAGCTTCATGCAACCCGCCAGCACCTTGCCCCTACCCGCTGAACGCCGACCGCCGACCGCCGACCGCCGACCAGCGACGTTAGCCGCCCGTAGCGGACCAACTCCACCAAACCCTTCCACCATGATCTACACCCAATGAACGCACGCTATTGCTCGATATTGGCGCGCAAACACTCTTTTCGCCCCAATAAAGTGCACTTCAGGGCCTCAGAGTGCATCAAACTCACTAATTTAACGCATTCCCCGACTGGCCCGCTTTTTGCTTTATGACAGTGGAGGGTAAAACAGTAGAGGGGAAAATCGCCCCCCCATGTAAACACCTTAAACTGAACAACATCGATATCAGGGGAAAGCAATGAATTTACGAAAAGGATACCTCGCGCTTGCAACAGCCGGACTTCTGGCCAGCGCTGGCGCTGCTCAAGCAGATGAATTGACCGCCAATGCTGCCGCAAGCAATAACTACATCTGGAGGGGCTTAACCCAGTCCGTTAACGAGGCCGCTGTATCAGGCGGCATCGACTACACCATGGATAGCGGCTTTTATGTCGGCACATGGGCCTCCAACGTGAGCTACGGAGCTGGCGATAATTTCTCTTATGAGCACGATGTCTATGGCGGCTACGCTGGCGAAGTAGGCAGCATCAGCTATGACGTAGGCTACCTGTATTTTAACTACGACGACGCCGCCAATTTTGACTTCGGTGAGCTTTACGTCTCGTTAGGGTTCAACGCCTTCACAGTCGGCGCCAACCTACTGGCCAACACTGAAGCCGATGAGGGTCTCAACCAAGACTTTGGTTTTGGTAAGGCGAGCTACATCTATGCCGATTACGCGACAGACATACGTGATGGTTTGGAACTAGGTTTGCACATCGGCTACCACGATGGCGACTTCAATGAAGCGTTCAATGGCGTTCCTGACAGCTACGTAGACTACAACGTCTCCCTGTCGAAAGGCGGTTTCAGCTTCATGATCACTGACACAGACCTTGATGCAGTCCCAGGCGACGAACTGCTGAACGACGAGATGAAGTTTGTTGTTGGCTACTCTATGGATATCGAGCTTTAAGTCAGAGAGTCGCTCTAAACAACAGGCTCAACAATAGGTGAGCCTCATTATGGGGAAACCTGCCAACAAAAAAGGCGCCGTTTAGGCGCCTTTTTTTTGTTCGATACTTTCTGATTTCAAAGCCAGCGACATTCTCCGGCGGGTTATGCGTCGCCCGCTTTTTCAGGCGGCTTATCCACCAGTCGATCTAACCCCAAATTATCGAGCCACGCCTGATACTCCATGATGTTGGCAGGCAAGATAATACGCGACTCTTCTAGCCCCTCAATCGTATCGATATAACGTTCGTTAAGGCCTAACTTTAGCGCGGCGCTACCCCCCGGGCGATTCACCACCTCGGCAATTTTCTCGATTGACTCGGCAGTCGCAGCAGCAATGGACAAAATCTCCTGGGCATAACCCTCGGCTTCATTGATACGCCGTTGCATCTCACCCTCTGAGCGGTTAATTAACTCTGCCTTCAATCCTTCCGAGCGATTAATACGGCTTTGTTTGTCGCCTTCGCTCTCGGCGAGAATAGCGCGGCGCTCACGCTCGGCGCTGACCTGCTTCTCCATCGCATCGCGGACAGTGTTTGGCGGAGTGATGTTTTTGATCTCGTAGCGATGCACCCGAATTCCCCAAGCCTCGCCTGCCTGATCGAGCACTTCGACCACCTTGGCGCTGATGACATCACGCTCTTCAAAGGTACGATCCAGATCGAGCGTGCCGATCACCGATCGCGTCGTTGTCTTTGCCAACTGCACGGCCGCATGACGATAATCGACAATGCCATAGCTGGCCTTAACAGGGTCCCAGATCGACATATAGATCACCCCGTCGACGATGACTTTGACTTCATCGCCAGTAAAACACTCTTGCGGCGGCACATCGATCGCCTCTTCGCGCAAATCTTGCACAAACGTAACCTTGTCGATAAAAGGCAAGAGTGCATGAAAACCCGCATCGAGCGTCTTATGGTATTGCCCAAGACGTTCAACAATATGCGCCGTGCGGGTAGAGACAAGACGAATCGATTGAAACAGCTTGATGATAAACACGCCAAAAATGATTGCCCAGACTGCCATGACTAGAATATCCATAGACTAGCTCCCAGCCGTAGCGTTAATGTTAGATTTGGTGCCCTGTTGGCCATTGACCGTCTGTGACACGGTATCGATGCCCTCAAAGAAACCCTGCATCTTCGCCAACTCGGAAGGGACTATCGATACATCCGCACGCTTGAATAGCTGCCCAACTCGGTCAATGTAGCTCTGCACCAGCCTGACATTCATCGCTTGCTGCCCGCCGGGCTTCTCAATCGCATCGGCCATGGCCTTCATACCTTCAGCCGTTGCCGTCGCCAGAATAGATATCTCCCGAGCCCGACCCGTCGCCTCATTGATACGCTTTTGGCGTTCGCCCTCGGAAATATTAATAGCCTCTTGGCGCTCGCCTTGCGACAGGTTAATGGTCGAGTCACGCTCAGCGTTGGCCAGAGTAATCTCGGCACGCTTCTGTCTCTCGGCCTCCATCTGCCTTTCCAGCACGTCAATGACCTTGACTGACGGCGTGATATTCATCACCTCATAGCGCATCACCTTGATACCCCAAGGTTCAGACGCATGATCGATTTCCGTGACAATGGTTTCATTGAGTCGCTCGCGCTCTGAGAACGTTTCACCTAGCGATAACTTACCGACCTCGGATCGCACAGTGGTTTGCGCGAGATTGACCGCAGCCACCAGAAAGTCTTCGATACCGTAACTGGCCTTGTAAGCATCCATTAGCTTGATATACAACAAACCATCCACATCGATCTGGATATTATCGCGGGAGATGCAGCTCTGGTGTGGAATGTTCAAGCATTGCTCGCGGGTCTCGTGCCGATAGGCCACTCGGTCAACAAAGGGGATCAGAAAGTGCAGCCCCGGCGACAAGATGGTTCTGAATTTGCCGAATCGCTCTATCACACAGCGGTGGCGCATAGAGACGATCAAAATCAGCTTGAAGACAATAAACCCAACGGCCAGCAGGGAGAAGGTGATTATAGCGAGCATAGGTCTAGCATCCTTAAATTAGCTATCTGATAGTCATGAGCGATGGCGCCAATGCCAGCTTGTTCGTCAACGCTGTTTATCACAGCCTTTATCAGCGCCTTTATCAACGAAGGGCGCAACAATGATCGTCGTGTTCTCCCGGGCGACCACGCGTGCGCGGCTTTCCGGCAGCATCTC
>JBLHRT010000224.1:0-5039 GCA_047626255.1 Candidatus Azotimanducaceae bacterium | reverse complement strand
TTGAGTGGGTCGATAGACAACTCAGAATACGGACACGTTATTCAGCTCTATGTGATCGGTTTGAGGGGTTGATACCAGCCCGCATGCGACGCGGCCCTTAGGACGCAACCCTTACCGACACGACCAATAACGAAAAACGCCGAGCATAGCCCGGCGTTTTTTTATCGAAAGTTCAATCGAACGATCTGAGGCATGAACGCCCCGACAGATTATTCCGGCGGTGTGCGGATCACCAGATTGCGGATTTCAGTCATATCTTCCATAGCGAACTGAATACCTTCTCTACCCATCCCTGAATCTTTCACGCCGCCATAAGGCATGTTGTCAACACGGTACGAAGGGACATCACCGACCACGACGCCGCCAACTTCCATTTCGTCCCATGCCTGCTGCACTTTGTAGAAGTCACGGGTAAAGATGCCAGCCTGCAAACCAAATTTGCTGTCATTGACCATCGAGATAGCATCGTTCCACGTCGAGAACTTTTGCAGAACCGCAGCAGGACCAAATGCCTCTTCCACACATAACGCCTGATTCAGCGGAACATCTTCCATCAAGGTTGCATCTAGCATCGCGCCGTTGCGCTTGCCGCCACAGAGGATCTTACCGCCAGCCGCAGCTGCAGATTCTATCCAGCCATGTAGGCGAGCAGCCTCTTTTTCTGAGATCATCGGTCCAATAAAAGTCTCGCGCAGTTTAGGGTCGCCTTTGATCAACGTGGCAGTTTTGGCAACCAGCTTAGCTTTCATCACATCATAAATATCTTCATGGATCATGATGCGCTGAACACCGATGCACGATTGGCCGGACTGGTAGAAGGCACCAAAGATGATGCGGTTGACAGCATCGTCGAGGTTTTTTGTGTCCGCATCAACCACAACAGCGGCGTTGCCGCCCAGCTCCAGGACAACTTTCTTCTTGCCGCAACGTGCCTTCAAGTCCCAGCCTACATCGGGTGAGCCAGTAAACGACAGCAGCTTAAGTCGGTCATCGACGGTAAACAGATCAGCACCGTCGCGCGAGCAGGCGAGGATTGAGAATGCGCCTTCCGGCAGGTCCGTCTCAGCCAAAATTTCACCCATGATGATCGCGCCCAGCGGTGTGCGGGATGCAGGTTTCATCACAAATGGGCAGCCCACAGCCAGTGCGGGCGCTATCTTGTGCGCCGCAAGGTTTAGCGGGAAATTAAACGGCGAAATGAAAGAGCAGGGGCCGATGGGAACACGCTTCCACATCCCCTGATAGCCTTTCGCGCGGGGCGAGATATCCAACGCCTGTAATTCACCGTGCATACGCGTAGATTCCTCGGCGGCGATCTGGAACGTATCGATCAGGCGCGTCACCTCGCCCTCGGCATCATTGATCGGTTTACCCGCTTCGATGCATAGCGCCATGGCCAGCTCGTCGAAGCGTTCCTTAAAACGGCTGACGCAATGCTCTAGCACTGCCTTTTTCTCATAGGATGGCATTTTCGCCATCGGTTCAGCCGCACGTACGGCACCTGCGATGCCTTCGTCGATGGCCTTGGGGTCAGCCAGCGCGCAGCGCGTGGCAACTTCACCGGTATATTTGTCGGTGACTTCAAGGTCCTCGTTAGCGTAAACCGCTTTGTTGTTCAGGTAGTAGGGGTATTTGGCTTGAAGCGTGCTCATAGACGGTCTCCTCACGTAGTGAAAGTCAGAAATGACGAGGGGCCCGCAAGCCCCTCGTGGTACTCAGCAGGACTAAATGGACGCTGAGTGCTTCTTGATGTCGACGTTGAGGATCTGGTCATTGTCTACATAATCGACGGGACAATCGATGAGATGCACACCCGGTGTGGAAAGCGCAGTATTCAGGATCCCAGGCAGCGCCTCGGCCGACTCCACTCGATGACCGATACCACCATAAGCTTCCACATACTTGACGAAATCGGGGTTACCGTACTGCAGGCCCCAATCATCAAAGCCCATGTTGGCTTGCTTCCATCGAATCATGCCGAATGAATTATCGTTCAGGATCAATACGGCGATATTCATCTTCTCTCGAACAGCTGTTTCCAGCTCCTGCGAGTTCATCATGAATCCGCCATCGCCACAGATCGCCAGCACCTTGCGATCAGGATAGACCATATGTGCCGCCATCGCCGATGGCAGGCCTGCGCCCATTGTCGCCAACGCGTTATCCAGTAGCACAGTGTTGGGCTGATGGGCGCGGTAGTTCCGGGCAAACCAAATTTTGTAGACGCCGTTATCGAGACAAATCATACCGTCATCTGGCAGTGCGTCGCGGACCAATTTAACGACATGCTGTGGATAACAAGGGAAGCGCGCGTCGTCTGAACCTGCCAGTATGTTGGCGTCGTGATGTTCGCGAACTGCCATCATGCGGGTAAAGTCCCAGCCGGCTTCGGCGCTCGTCTTAACGCCGTTTTTCATCTCCCAAATGGCGTTACCAACGTCGCCGATAACCTCAATTTGAGGGAAGTAGACAGGATCAACCTCAGCCGTATTGTATGAAACGTGGACGACCTCAGTGCTGCCTCTCTTCATAAAGAACGGCGGCTTTTCGATCACGTCATGGCCAATATTGAGGATCAGATCGGCGGCCTCGATTGCGCGATGAACATAGTCGCCTGCAGACAGAGCCGCACAACCCATGAACAACGGATGACGTTCGTCAACCACGCCTTTACCAAGCTGGGTGGTCACGAATGGGATGCCTGTTTTGTCGATAAATTCCGTCAGCATCTTCGACGTCATTTTGCGGTTGCCGCCAGCGCCAATGATAATGATTGGCGATTTTGCGGCGTGCAACTTTGCCAGCGCCATAGCGATGGACTTACCCTCAGGCACAGGCCGACGCACTGCTGATTTTGGAATCGGACGCTCGTCTGTTTGTTCGTCAGCGATATCTTCCGGCAGCTCGATATGAACAGCACCCGGTTTCTCTTCCTCAGCAAGCCGGTATGCCTCGCGGATACGCGACGGAATGTTATCGCCGGCGACCAACGTGACGGCGTATTTCGTGATCGGTTTCATCATCTCAACAACGTCGAGGATTTGGAAGCGTCCCTGTTTCGATTTTTTCACAGGTTTTTGACCGGTGATCATCATCATCGGCATGCCGCCCAACTGAGCATAAGCTGCTGCCGTGGTGAAGTTTGTCGCGCCAGGCCCGAGCGTCGAGACACAGACGCCGGTCTTGCCCGTCAAGCGCCCGTATACAGAGGCCATAAAGCCAGCTCCCTGCTCGTGACGCGTCAGTACTAACTTGATTTTTTTCGATCGGCTGAGGCTATCGAGAAAATCGAGATTCTCTTCTCCGGGAATGCCGAAAACGTATTCGCATCCTTCGGCTTCGAGACATTCAATAAATAGATCTGATGCTTTTGTCATAGTGGCCTCTTCTACTGCTAACGGGCAAAAATTGACCCTGTTAATGTTCTAGGCGACCACCATAACGAAAGACTCATGGAATTAGTAACGGTTCTTGCCAATATCACCAAAAAGAGTGCAGAAGAGCCGCTCAGATCGCGCAGACACACTGGCGATGCGACCTTACTCCGAGCTCTGCGCAGAGCTACTCCCATGCCTGCGTACCGTGCTGCAGACGAAATGGCAAAAATTACAGGTTCTGAGCCACACGAAAACCGAAATTATGGTACCGCAGCACGGGCACGTTTCCGGCACGGAGCGACGCGCGTAGGCACGCTACAATGTTCTGCCAAGAGGCGACACGTAGAACAACGTACTCACAATGACCTTGCGTTCGGGCAGCACCCTGACTGGGGAGCCCCCTGATAGCTGTCGTGATAACAGCCCTCTACCCACTCCCAGGCATTGCCATGCATGCCATATAGATCAAACCCCGAGGCATGAGCTACCGCCACGGCGCCATCGAGTTGCGCGCTTCACCTGAAATAAATTCGTTTAACAATACCGTTAATGCCTCGATATAAATTAGCGCTACGCAGTGCCATCAGCCCCACCTTACATGACGCTGCGTAGCGGTTGTTACACCCTTAGGATTCTAGCGCATAGTTTTAGAATGGAATGTCGTCATAGTCGTCATTCGGTGGCGCCGGTGGGGGTTCAGTGAGTGGCGCAGACATATTATCGTAGCTGCCGTCATTGTCTTGCGAACTCGTCGAATCACCAGAAGGCGATGATATCCGCCAGGCTTGCAAACTCGTAAAGCACTTTTCGTTCTGACCGTTACCAGACCACAATCTACCAGAAAGGTTGAAATGCGCCTGAATTTCATCGCCAATAGCATAACCATCCATCATTGCGCATTTGTCTTTAATCAGCTCTAGCGCAACGTAATTAGGATAGCGCGGGTTCTCGTCCTCGCCTGTCAGCTTGACGACGAACTCGCGCTTAGTAAAACCATTACTTCCAAACTCAGCGGTATCGCCAATGGAATGGACAACCCCCTGAACTTCATAACTTTTTGACATGCGGTGATACTCTCCTGAAGAAAAAGGCTAACGCTGGTGGCTGTACAGCCGGTCGATAGATAACAATGGAATTATCTCAGAGGGCTCAATTCAAGCCACATGAGGTTTTGACATCAACACCACACCAGCGCCGAAACACTGATGTAGTTGTATATGCTAGGACAAATTAGGCGCGAGTACTAACGACTTCTCAGGCCGCGAACTGATCCAGATGGTAGTCTGTATTACCAAATTGAGCCTCAATGACGAGCAGCCGTTTAAAATAGTGACCAAGGCGAAGCTCTTCGGTGACACCCATGCCGCCATGAGTCTGCACAGCATTTTCACCGATAAAAAAGGCAGCTTTGCCGATGAGATGTTTTAGCGCATGGACGCAGCGTTGGGCATCATCACCGCCAGAGGCGACTTCCATCGTTGCTCTAAAGAGTAGCGACTTGCACTGCTCATACTCCATGAACATCTCAACCATTCGATGCTGAAGCACTTGGAATTGAGCAAGCGGATGACCGAACTGCTCTCGTTCCTGTGTGTAGGCGACGGTATCTTTGTAAAGTATTTCCATGGCGCCCAAGGCCTCGGCAGCGATAGCCAAAATACC
>JBLHRT010000223.1:0-5040 GCA_047626255.1 Candidatus Azotimanducaceae bacterium | reverse complement strand
ATCACGGTCATCAGCCCGTGTCGCTAGATGGCGCGCTGCACTTGTACTCTGCCAATGCGCAGATACTTGGCGGACGCTTAGACCTTCGTGTCGAGTGTGTATCGTTGCAATTTGTTAAAGCGGATCATGCTCTGGATCTCTTCCACATAAGCCTTGCCGCGTTCCGAGTATCTCAACAGTCCTTCGGCTAGAATACTGCCAGTAATCGATTCATTGTCAGTACGCAATTTCGCACGCATCTTACGCAGTTGTTTATAGGCGTTGTTGGTATTGATGGTATGAACATAGCGGCGAACGCCGTGGTTGACCGTGTCAAATTTGGCCACCTCGTGCTTGGCGCCCTCATTGCGTTGTAGTGGCGTAAGACCGCAGCCTCGACTGAAGCACCACAAGCCAAAGAAGTTATTGCCCTTGGTGGCAAACCGCGACGTGCCCCAGGCGGACTCATTGGCCGACTGAGCAAGCACGAGTGCCTCGGGTACAATATCGCAGCGCAGCAATAGCTCATCGACATCGCCGACCGTTAACTCGCCATCAATTTTGATATTGTATTTCTCAAACAGCGGCGTCAGTTTGTTTTGTTCATCGATACTCAGGGTTTGACCCTCAACGAGCCTGGCATGCAGTGGCACGACGATCGCACGGTCCGCGACGATAACCTTATTGGCACCACGGATCATCGGTAGCATATACTCGAAGAATGTTGTTTTCTTCGTTTTCGTATTGGTGATCGCAGCAAAATTCGGAGGGTGTTCCGCAATAGCCGTCGAGCTCGTAACCGCCGTCTTACTGATGACAATAGGCTTGCTTACAACGGTCTTGCGAGCAGCAGCAGGTTTATCAGCAAGAGGCTGGATGTCCACCGGGATGCTGCTAATCGGGCTGTTCTCTGCCTGATTGTTGTACTGATAGATGATCACACTAGCAGCCACAATAAGAGGAATAATCAATAGTGTAATCCACTTCATATCATCAGGTCACAGTTTTGCATGTGACTTGATTATACGTGACTACAGGCACAGGGCAAAAGTTAACCTGCTGTCACTGACCCGGCGGTTACTGTGGTGACTCGGGTGTGTGCATAGATTCCGTCGTTGGCTTACGTCTCAAGTGGACGCAACCTGACCCAACCACTCTCGATATTTTCATTGGCGTGAGCATAGGTAGGGTCCCCCGGCAGAACGAGATCTCCAGCATCATTGACCCTTGCTCGTTCATCGGGCTGATTGGCCTCGGCAGCCTTCATAACGTCGTCCGCACAGCTGAATTGCGACAGGCATCGCACCATACGCAGGGTCGGACTCATTAATGTCATTTCACCACACTCATACTTTTCAAGAATACGCGCGGGAGTCATCCAGCGCGAATGTACCAGTTCGTAGTCATCGTGTATGGGCGTCTGAAGAGTCGGCATACGGGTGATAAAAAATCGCGTGTCATACCGGCGGGGTGGTCCAATAGGTGTTATCCAGCGGGCTATGTAGTGCATGCTGCCGAGATCGAGCATCAGGTTCTCTTCCTCGATAAGCTCGATAAAATGACGGTTGCTATCGTTGATGTCCCGTCGGTGCGCGTCGAAGCGAGCCTCGATAGCCGGTGAGGTGAGGTCTAGCAATTGCCCGGTATCGCGATGCCGGGCAAGTAGAATGCCGGCCTCTTCAAAGGCTTCACGAATGGCCGCAATGTAATAAGTGAGGGCGCCGGCGGGCATTTGCATCAAGGCGCTGGCTTGCTGGTCTGTGCGGTGCAGGCAATAGGGGGCGAAGGCGTCTGGTTCGTCGTTGTCGTCGACTCGGCCACCGGGGAATACCCACATGCCGCCGCCAAAAACGATGTCTGCATGACGCTCCATCATAAATACCTGAAGCTCTGGACGATCATCGATCAACATGACCGTAGCAGCATGCCTGATCGCCACTTGACTGGGTTCTGTCTCGTTCATACTGGCGCCGTATATCTCTGCATTATGTTTCATCGCTAAGCACTGTAGCTGATAAGTTAGTGATGCTGCAAACGCCTTTGATGGGTATTTTACCGTTGGCGGACACCGGCTGTTCCCCACCTACGACAGGGAGTAAGTTGACGGGGATTGTTATACGCAACGGCTGGCAGGCTCGGGTTTGCTATTGATGGCGGCGTTTGCTGGCGCAGATGAGCGAGTTTTGACTTTAGAGGACGGCAGTCAAATTTGCGGCGAATTGATTGCCTATGAGCAGGGCGCTTACACCGTACGAACTGCATCGCCTGGCACAATAAAGCTACCAGGCCGGCAAGCAGAGCGGTTGGTTTCCGTCAATGGCGCGATCTCCACGGCACCGATGCCTTCCGTGGGTACAGCCTTGGCTAGGAAACCAACAAGCATTGTGGATAACGCCTCGATTGAGGCGCTGATGCAAAACCCTCAAGTTCATGCCCTGACGTTAGATCCAGGTGCGGATCAATAACGTTATTTAGCCTATACCCACCCAAAAATTGATCATGCCGCGAAATTCCGATGTGCCCTGTTGCTCATAGCCGCGGCTTGCAGGCTTGATCTTCGGAAAGTGCTGGATCAATGCAGTGATGGCTTTTTGGCCTTCGAGTCTGGCAAGGTGTGGCTTAAAGTTTGAATTCCTCAACGATGGCGTGCAGGTTGTTGGCTTGCTGATCCAGTTCGCCAGCAAAGGTCACCACTTGTTCGACGCGGGTACCATTTTCCTTCGCAACGGCGGCAACCGATTCAACTTCCCGATTGATCTGGTTGGCAATTTCGGTCTGTTCAGCGACTGCTCGCGCTATATCCTTAACCATATCAGCAACATCCACGGAGCTGCGGACAATAGTCGCCAGCGTTTCCCCGGCCTCGCTGGAAAGGGTGACACCGGTCTCTACTTGGGTGACGCCTGCGTCCATCAATTCGACAACAGAAGCCAGGCTTGTCTGGATCGTGTTGATCAGGCGACCAATGTCGTCGGTCGCCTTAGCGGTATTGACGGCCAGCGAGCGCACCTCGTCAGCAACGACAGCAAAGCCTCGCCCATTTTCGCCGGCTCTGGCTGCTTCGATAGCGGCGTTTAGTGCCAGTAAATTG
Organism: Candidatus Azotimanducaceae bacterium; assembly: GCA_047626255.1. Taxonomy (GTDB): domain Bacteria; phylum Pseudomonadota; class Gammaproteobacteria; order Pseudomonadales; family Azotimanducaceae; genus UBA4582. The sequence goes on along the minus strand of JBLHRT010000223.1, from coordinate 1,970 downwards.
GTTTGCTCAGCAATGCCATTAATAGTGTCGACCATACTGCCAATGGTATCGACAGCTAAGGTTAACTCATTGAGGGTTTTTGCACTCTCGCCCACCGTGATAGCCACTTGTTGCATGCCCTCGCGGGTGCGAGCGACGACACTGACTCCCTGCTCGGCCCCAGACTTTGATTCTACCGCCAGTTGACTCGCTTTATAGGTGTTGTCTTCGATGGCGCGAATATGCTGAGACATGGACTCAATCTGGCTGACAATGCGTTTGGTGTCGCCAATTTGTTGATTGGTGCCCTTGGCAATGTCGTCGCCAATTTTTTTGAAATGCCGCACCGAGTTTGCCAGCCGACCTGTGGCCGTGACCACGCGGCTAATAATGACATGCAGGTGACCCAGAACCTTGTTAAAGGTCTGCGATAATTCGCCGACCTCATCATGGGTGTTGCTCACCAGACGCTGGGTGAGGTCGCCATTACCGTCAGCTATGGTTTCTAGCAAGTCAAGTTGGTCTCGCAAAGGCCGGGTTATGGCGCGCGATACAAGCAAGCCAAAGCCTGTGGCGATACTGCTGTTAAGGGCTAGATTGACGAGTACGCCCTGCGTACCGCTGAACCCCATAACACCGCTAATAAGATACTCGCCCACTAGAATCGCGAGTATCACATTAACGGCTATAGCGATCTGAATTTTGTTACCGATAGTTAGTTTCATGGTGCGATGCAGCAAAAGTTTGTTAGACACCTGCGGAGCATAGCAGACTGGTGCGATTCTTTCTGTCGTCTATTTGTCGTCTACCAGCCACAAGGGGGCTTTGAGGCCCCCGCTTCGACGTGCCGCTTTGGTGTCTATCCTCGCCGCCAGGCATGATATTTGCCCGCAAGATCTAAGGCCCAATCGGGCTTGTTTTTCTTACGCCATTCACTGGCCGCAAATTTGTTCATTTCTGCCAGTGTTGGATAGATGTGAATGGTCCCCATGATTTTTTTCAAACCAAGACCATGCCTCATCGCCAGCACATATTCGCTGATTAAGTCGCCCGCATGATCGGCGACAATCGTCACGCCTAGAATGGTGTCCTTACCCGGCGGTGTAATAACCTTGACCACCCCATGGGCTTCTTCATCGGCAAGTGCCCGGTCCAATTCCGCCACATCAAATGTAGTAACCTCATAGGCAATGTTCTGCTCTTTGGCCTCTGTCTCGCTGATACCCACTCGCGCCACCTCAGGTGACGTGAACGTGCACCAGGGTATAACCGAATAGTCGACTTTAAATTTTTTAAATGTGCCGAATAGGGCATTTACTGCAGCAAACCAGGCCATATGCGACGCGGTATGAGTAAACTGATAAGGCCCGGCAACATCACCGACGGCAAAGATATTTGCATAGTTGGTACGCAGATAGTCATCGACTTCAATGGTGCCTTGGGGAGTAATAGTCACGCCTAGCTCTTCCAAGCCAAAGCCGGTGACATTTGCCTTACGGCCCACGGCTACCAACAGCTGATCAAAGGGGATTTGTCGCGTTTCACCGTCAGCAGTCTCGACTAACAAGAATTTCTCGTCATTCTCGACGATGACTTCTTTCGCCATATGGTTGACCAGTACGTCGACGCCTTCAGCTTCTATGCCTTTGGACACCATCGATGAAATTTCCGGGTCTTCACGGAACATGATGCGCGATAGCATTTCAACCTGGGTGACTTTTGTGCCAAGGCGATTGATGGCTTGTGCCAGCTCGGTACCGATAGGGCCGCCACCCAAAACGATCATGCGCGCGGGCATCTCGCGAATATCCCAGAGATTATCTGAGGTCAGATAATCGACGCTTTCAATGTTTTTGATGGGCGGTACAAAGGGGCGGGCACCTGTGGCGACAATAATGCTACGGGTCGTTAGTACCTGACCATTAACCTCAACAGACCAAGGTGAAAGGATTTTTGCTTCCCCTATGGCGACGTTCACACCAAGCCCCTCG